>CANQGH010000013.1 GCA_947601845.1 uncultured Bacilli bacterium
CGAGAACCGACACAGGTGGGCAAGGAGAGTATCCTAAGGTGAGCGAGAGAACTATGGTTAAGGAACTCGGCAAAATGACCCCGTAACTTCGGAATAAGGGGTGGTCTAGTAATAGACTCTCAGTAAAGAGGCCCAGGCAACTGTTTACCAAAAACACAGCTCTCTGCTAAGTCGTAAGACGATGTATAGGGGGTGACACCTGCCCAGTGCTGGAAGGTTAAGAGGATAGCTTAGAAGTGACGTAAGTCGATTTTTTCGAAGGCTAGAATTGAAGCCCCAGTGAACGGCGGCCGTAACTATAACGGTCCTAAGGTAGCGAAATTCCTTGTCAGGTAAGTTCTGACCCGCACGAAAGGTGTAATGATCTGGGTGCTGTCTCAACCATAGGCTCGGTGAAATCTTAATACCTGTGAAAATGCAGGTTACCCGCGACAGGACGGAAAGACCCCGTGGAGCTTTACTGTAGCTTGATATTGAAGTTCGGTGTACTATGTAGAGTATAGGTGGGAGACTTTGAAGCTAGGACGTCAGTTCTAGTGGAGTCAATCTTGGAATACCACCCTTAGTGTATTGAATTTCTAACCTAGAGCCGTGATCCGGTTCGGGGACAGTGTCTGGTGGGCAGTTTGACTGGGGCGGTCGCCTCCCAAAAAGTAACGGAGGCGCCCAATGGTTCCCTCAGAATGGTTGGAAATCATTCAAAGAGCGTAAAGGTATAAGGGAGCTTGACTGCGAGACCAACAAGTCGAGCAGATACGAAAGTAGGGCTTAGTGATCAGGCGATTCAGTATGGAATGGTCGTCGCTTAACGGATAAAAGTTACCCCGGGGATAACAGGCTGATACCACCCAATAGTTCACATAGACGGTGGTGTTTGGCACCTCGATGTCGGCTCGTCACATCCTGGAGGTGGATTCGCTTCCAAGGGTTGGGCTGTTCGCCCATTAAAGTGGCACGCGAGCTGGGTTCAGAACGTCGTGAGACAGTTCGGTCCCTATCCGTCGTGGGCGTAGGAAAATTGAGGAGAGCTGTTCCTAGTACGAGAGGACCGGAATGGACCTACCTCTGGTGTATCTGTTGTAACGCCAGTGGCAGTGCAGAGTAGCTATGTAGGGAATGGATAACCGCTGAAAGCATCTAAGCGGGAAGCCAACTTCAAGATGAGTTTTCCCATTTTTTAAAGTAAGATCCCAGATGGACTATCTGGTTGATAGGCTGGAGATGGAAGCATAGTGATATGTTGAGTTGACCAGTACTAATAGATCGAGGATTTAATCATATTTGTTTATTTGATTAGATCATCACATTATCTAAGTTTTCAGAGAATTATTTCTCTAAATATTTTATTGGTGATTATGACTGAGGTGGTACACCTGTTCCCATCCCGAACACAGAAGTTAAGCCCTCAAGTGCCGACGATAGTGAATGCGAAAATAGGTCATTGCCAATAATTTTTTTTTGGAATTTTATCCACTTTATTGTGGATTTTTTTGCTTTTGTAAAGGTTGTCATATAATTACGTAAAAAAAGAAAAATATATTGAATAATATAATTTGTTTTTGCTATAATGATAATGGTGAATATATATGGATTATAAAGTTACAACACGTGACGAAAATGAAACAGTTGAAATTGCACAGAATTTAGAATCAGAAAAATTTCCTAATATGGTTATTTGTTTATATGGTGATTTAGGAAGCGGCAAGACCGTATTTGCAAAAGGTTTTGCTCAGGCTTTGGGTATTGATGAACAAGTTACTTCGCCTACCTTTAATATCATCAAGGAATATACGACTGGTGAAATGCCGCTTTACCATATGGATGTATATAGATTAGATGGTAGTCTTGATGGCTTTGACATAGAAGAATATTTCCATAAGAATGGTGTAGTTATTATTGAATGGGCAGATACTATTAAAGATTATCTACCAGAAGAACGTTTAGATATTAAAATTAAAATTATAGATGAAGATTCTAGAACATTAATATTTACTCCACATGGTAGAATATATGAAGACATATGTGAGGCGGTATTATGAAAATATTATATCTAGATACTTCATCTAGTTTTTTATATTGTGCTATTGTTAAAGATAATGTGTTAATTGGTGAATTGAAATTAAAACTAGAAAAAGATTTATCAACCTTAGCTTTATCAGAAATTAATAATTTATTTATAGTTACAAGTACTACTCCTGATGATATAGATAAGATATTAGTGGTTAATGGTCCGGGCTCTTTTACTGGTATTAGAATAGGCCTTACTATTGCTAAGACTTATGCTTGGGGATTAAACAAAAAAATATCCACTATATCTAGTTTGGAAGCTATGGCTGTTTCATGTGTAGAGTCATTTGATTATTATATTCCAATTATTGATGCAAGACGCGGTTATGTATATGCAGGTATTTATGATAAAGATTATAATCAGATATTAAGCAATCAGTATATTAAACTTGATGTATTACAAGCCACTTTAGATAATTTACCAGGCACTTATACTTTTATAAGTAATGATTCGTTTGATAACTTAGGTAATATACAAAGGTATGATCCTGATTTTCTTAAGATAGTAGCTAAATATAATGATAAGGAAGAAGTAAATCCACATGGTATTGATGCATTATATTTGAAATTAACAGAAGCCGAAGAAAAACAAGGTGAAGTGCAAAATGCTTAATAGAGTTACTATTGACAATATTGAGCAAATAAATGAACTACAAAGTATATTTAATGTAGTTTTTAAACAAAAAAACGAACTTATTAATACCTTAACAAATAATCCGTATATTCATTTATACACATATTGTGTGGATAAAAATATTGTGGCATTTATAGAGTTTTCGATAATGTATGATCGATGCGAATTAGATAATATATATGTATTAGAATTATATCGGAAAAAAGGTATTGCTTCATTACTTTTAGAATTTATGATTGAAGTGTGTAAAAACAATAAAACTAAGAATATTACTTTAGAGGTAAGGGAAGACAATAATCCTGCTATACAACTTTATCAAAAATATGGATTTCAAAAGAAAGCTATACGGCATAATTATTATGGTGACTGTAATGGTATATTAATGGAAAAAGAGATGGTGTAAATGAAAGATGTATATATACTTGGAATAGAAAGTAGTTGTGATGAGACTAGTGCATCAATTGTAAGAAATGGTACTGATGAAATAGCAACAGTCATTTTATCACAAATAGATATTCATACTAATTTTGGGGGTGTTGTACCTGAAATAGCTAGTAGGCATCATGTTAAGAATATTACCATGGTAATAGAGGAATGCCTAAATAAAGCTAATATGAAAATGACAGACATTGATGCTATTGCGGTGACATATGGTCCTGGTTTAATTGGCTCATTATTAGTAGGATTAGAAGCCGCTAAAACATTATCTTTTATTTATAATAAACCTTTAATTCCTGTTCATCATATTGCGGGACATATTTATGCCAATAACTTAGTAAAAACAATGGAATATCCGTTAATTGCGTTAGTTGTGAGTGGTGGTCATACAGATTTAGTGTATATGGAGGATGAATACCAGTTTAGGCACATAGGAGGAACACTAGATGATGCAGTAGGAGAATGTTATGATAAGGTAGCAAGAGTAATTGGGGTAGGATATCCAGGCGGACCGGTCATAGATAAGATGGCTACTGAAGGGAAACATAGTTATCAGCTACCAATGCCATTAGATGATGATAGTTATAATTTCAGCTTTAGTGGTTTAAAAAGCGCGGTTATTAATTTAGTGCATAACGAAGAACAAAGAGGGAATATCATTAACAAGGAAGATTTAGCGACTTCGTTTCAAGATGTAGTTGTAGATATAATAACTAAAAAAACAATAAGAGCATTAAAAGAGTTTAAGACATCAAGGTTAATTTTGGCTGGAGGAGTGGCTGCTAATCAAGGATTAAGAGCAAAATTATCCACAGTTTGTGCGGAAAATAATATTGATTGTAGTTTTCCTCCAATAAAATATTGCACCGATAATGCTGCCATGATTGCTACTGCTGGATATTTTCTATATAAGCAAGGGAAATTTAGTGGTTTAGAATTAAATGCCAAATCAAGCGTTGAATTAAAATAATTAAAATTTTTCTAGACAAAGGTCAACAAATAGTGTATATTTATTTGTACGTAGCGGTTTAACAACTTGTAAAAATTAAATAAAACGGACCCCCTACTTTAGTAGAGGTTCGTTTTTTGGCGTTTAAGGAGGGTATATGAATCTATCTAAAGAAGAATTGCAAGAAGAAGAAAAATATCTTGATGACACTATCAAAGTAATAAGAAACAAAATATCTGATTTAGGGCAGCAATTGTATGATCGAGAAGAGAAAGTACAGGAATTCCAAAAATTCATTTGGGAATCTAAACATGATATGGATCCTACTGAAATGCGGTCAATGATGTCTAGCAATGATTTAGAAATTACTATGATGATGAACAAAGGCAAGTATTTCCAAAAATTATTCAAAATACAAAATAACCCATATTTTGGTGCAATTACCTTTGATGATGGTACTAATATAAATAAAATATATATTGGTATAACGCATGTAGAAGATGAGGAGAACGATAGATACTTAGTTCATGATTGGCGAGCTCCTATATGTTCGATGTTTTATGATTTCGAAACAGGACCGGCTAGTTACGTTGCTCCTGAAGGAATTATTAAGGGGACTATTACTAATAAAAGACAATTCAAAATAGAAAATGCTCAATTAAAAAGAGTATTTGACAATAACTTAAATATAGATGATGAACTATTACAAGAGGTATTAGCTACTGAATCAAGTGATAAGATGAAAAATATTGTTAACACTATTCAGCAGGAGCAAAATGCCATCATTAGAAATGTTGAAGACAAAACATTAATAGTTCAAGGAATAGCAGGTAGTGGTAAAACCTCAGTAGCTTTGCATCGTATAGCGTTCCTTCTTTATAAAATAGAAAATTTAAGTTCCAAAAATGTCTTGATTTTTTCACCTAACCAAGTATTTTCCGAATATATATCCAATGTCTTGCCTGAGTTAGGTGAAGATAACACCATGCAGACAACATTTCATGACTTCTTACAAACCAATTTAAATGAATTTAGTCAAGTGGAGTCATTTACCTCATTTGTAGCTAGATATTACAAGTATCAAGAGACAAACCCCAATCTAGTTAAATATAAGCAAAGCGATGATATGATTGAATGTTTAAATAAATATTCACAAAGAATAACAAGTATGGCCCGATTTACTTGCGATTACGTATCACATGATTTTGAAATATCTAGAGAAGAATTAAATAATCTTTTAATGGACCGTTATAATAAGATGATGTTATTCGAACGAGTTACTTGCATCGCTGAGTATTATGCGAGAAAATATTACAAAGCAAATAGGTCAAAACAAAAAAGTATCGAATCACAGTTGTATAAAATACTTAATATTAAAAGAGATTACAAACAAATATATAAAGATTTTCTTCATAGTGAAGAGTTTATTAGTAATTATGATGGGTTAATTACTGACAAGGAAATAAATGAATCAGTAGCGCATAAATTAATTAAATATGAAGATGCATGTTTATTAGTTTATTTGAAAGGATTATTTGAAGGATTTGATTATCAAAGTAATATCAAGGAAGTAGTTATTGATGAAGCCCAAGATTATAGTAAGTTACAATATATTATTATAAGTAAAATCTTTAAACGAAGTGGATTTACAATATTAGGCGATGTCAACCAAACCATTAACCCTTACTATAAATATAATTCATTAAATGATCTTAATGAAATTTTTAAAGATAGTATATATCTAGAGCTAACAAAAACTTATCGTTCTAGTCCCGAAATAATAGAACATACAAATAAGATTTTAGGGTTAAAACATGTATCAGCAATTAGACATGAGAATAATCGCCCAGTCATATTTAAAGTTGAAGAAAGTGATTTGTCACAGCAATTAAGCGAAGATATTAAGCGTTTACAACAATCAAATAAGTCAATTGCTGTCATTACCAAAACGGATGAAGAAAGCAGTTATTTATACGAATTATTAAAAGATAATGTGCAAGGCATAAATATTTTAGGACCTAATGCTAAAGAATTTAATAAGGATTTAATAATACTTCCATCCTATATTGCTAAAGGATTAGAGTTTGATGCGACAATAATTTATACTAGAAAAGATAATAAATATACGGAGAATGAAAAATATTTATATTATGTTGCATGTACTAGAAGCCAGCATCAATTAATAATTTATAATAATTAATATTATTTTGCATCTTTTTATGTTATTATAAAACTAGTGATAATTATGAGAGATGTTTATATAAAAGATGATGCTAGATTTTATGATATAGTAAAAAAATATATTAAACACAATAAAGTCTTAGTGCACTTGAGTTTAGAAGGCAATGATATTACTGATGATAGTATTTTAAAAAAGCAAGATGTTGATATTGATACTAAATTTAAAATTTGGACGGTTCATGCTATAAACTTAAAAAATATAGATGAACGTTATTCTTATATTTATGATATAGTATGTGATTATTTAGATAATGAATTTATAACAAAAGATATATGTGGTTTTAAAGATAATGTATGTAAGTCAGTCAAGAATAAGAGTCATTGTAGTGATTCGTTAAATGGTTGTTGTTATGGTCATAATAGAGGTCTATGTCCTCATTTTCAAAACAATAAATGTACTATAAAATCACTTTCTTGTAAATTATTTACGTGTAGATATTTAAAGAAAAATCATATTAGTTATAAGGTTAATGATATTGTTCTATTAAAATATTTTTTCAATTTAAGGCAAAAGTTTATTATAAGTACATCAATTTTTAAAGATAAAAGTGAAATTTTGTTATTATTAAAGAAGTATAAATAAGACTTGATAATGATGTTTTATATAGTAATTGTAAAAATCGGCTTAATAAAATATAATATAGGTAAATAAAATAAATGGTAATTTTGATTAATAATTACTTATGGAAGAAAAGCCAACATTACTTAATAACAAAGAACAGTACATACTACTAAATTGGTTATTGGTAGTATTAGGAAAGTTTTTAAATTAGATATTAATAGTGTCGTAGACTATTGTGGAGAAAACATTTTATAAGAAAGGCATTATGAATTTGACAATAAAAAAATAACTATTGACACAGGATAGTTTAATTATTATAAACTATTTGAGCGAATAAATAGTATGTTATAGGGGGATAATATAATGAAAATAATAACAATATGTGGAAGTTTAAAATATAAAGAGGAAATGATGACAATAGCAGAAAAAATGGCGCTAGAAGGTTATTGTGTTCTTACACCGGTTTATCCAGTATTAGAGAATTACGAAAGAACCGATGAACAACTAGAAAATTTAAAAGCTTCACATTTTAAAAGAATAGAATTATCTGATGCAATATTAGTAGTAAATATAAATAATTACATTGGAAATAGTACCAAATTAGAATTAGAGTATGCCAAAAATTTAAGAAAAGAGATTCTTTATTATACCGATTTAATAACTGAAAAATAGTAGTACAACTTTATATGAGTAAAATTCCTAAAAAAGGTTTTTAAATGTAAAAAAAATCATTTCTTATGTTTAAGAAACGATTTTTTATTTATAGTTTGTCATTTGATAAATTTTTTTTCAATAAGAGAAATAACATAATACATAATGTAAGATACTACTCCTAAAATTACAACAGAAGTTATTACTAAATTAATATTAAATACTTGAGACCCATACATTATTAAGTAACCTAAACCTTTTTTAGATACTAGAAGTTCTCCCATGATGACGCCAATTAGGGACATACTGATATTGATTTTTAATGAATTAATAATTGTGGATACATTTCCAGGAAGAATTACTTTTGTAAAAATTTGCATTTTGCTGGCATTAAATGTTTTCATTAGTTTTATAAAGCTTTCGTTAGTAGCAATAAAACCATTATATATATTAATAATACTAATAATAAGGGATATCATTAGTGCCATTACTACGATAGAATTGGTACTGGCACCTACCCAAATAATAATTAGTGGTCCTAGGGCAACTTTGGGTAGCGAATTTATTACTGTTAAATATGGATCTAATACCTTCGAAATAAACTTATTCCACCAAAGTAGAGTTGCAACAATAATACCGATGATAGATGCGATTAAAAAACTGCAGATTGTTTCATATATAGTAATTCCGATATGACTAATAAGGTTATTTTTAGAATATAAAGATATAATTGTTTTAAATACTTTTGATGGTGAAGAATATAGAAAAGTATTTATTAGTTCATAGTGAGCAGCTACTTCCCATAATATTAAGAATACTATAATAATACTTATTTGAGTTATCTTAATTAATATTTTTTCTCTTTTTAATTTTTTTAAGAATTTATTATGATCATCACTGTATGTGGACATCTAAATCCCTCCAAATCTTGTCATAATATGCACTAAATTCAGGTGTTGTACGATTGTTGATAGGAGTAGATTTATTGCTTATCTCAATATTGTATATTTTCTTTACTTCACTAGGCCTTTTTGTTAAAACAACAATTCTGTCAGATAAGCTGATGGCCTCGGCAAGATCGTGGGTTACCATAATTACAGTTTTACCTTCATTTTTAATAATTCTATATACATCATCAGATAGAGCTAATCTAGTTTGGTAATCAAGAGCTGAGAAAGGTTCATCTAGCAAAAGAATATCTGGATCAGTGGCAAGAGTTCTAATTAAAGCAACCCTTTGGCGCATTCCTCCTGATAGAGATGAAGGATATTTATCAATAAAGTCTCCTAGACCATAAGTTTTTAATAACTCTATGACTCTTTTCTTAGTTGTATCGTTTAAACTATGATTAATTTCTAAGCCTAATAGACAATTATCTAAAATAGTACGCCATGGAAATAGGGAATCACTTTGTAACATATAGCCAATTTTTAAATTTGGTTTAGCAAATTCGATATCTCCTGAAGTCGGTTTTTCTAAGTTAGCTAAGATAGATAATAATGAAGATTTACCACATCCTGAAGGTCCAACTATTGATAGGAATTCTCTATCAAAAACATCTAATTGTATATTTTTAATAGCTTCAACTTCTCCGTTTTTATCGTGATAGATTTTCTTTAAATGATTGATTTTTAAAACGGATTGTTCCATTTTAATCCTTATTATACATTAACTTATTGTAATCAACAGGTGAAGAAAGTTCTCCACTTGCCATCATGATTGTTTGTAAGTGATCAAATGATTCTTTAGTAAAGTCAGTAGTTGTTGGCCATGTATCTTGTTTCTTATATCTTTCAATGACATTAGTTAAGTCAGTTAGTGATGTATCAGGGAAAAAGCTTAATATCGATTTAGCAATTGTTTCACTATCATTATTATGAACAAAATCTAATCCTTTTTGAATGGCCTTAGTAAAGTTTTCAATTAATTCTTTATTTTTCTCTAAGTAACTTATTCTAGCACTGTAAGAAGTATAAGGTACAATTCCACCAAGTTCACCAACTGATGCTACTACATATCCATATCCTTGCTGTTCTATTTCTAGAGCGGTCGGTTCAAATAAAGTAACGTAATCGCCAATTCCACTAATAAATGCTCCACCCATAGCGGCAAATTCGATACTTGTGTCAATAGTAAGATCTTTCTTAGGATCTATACCTGCTTCTCTTAGAGCCCACTCAAATGTCATTTCAGGCATTCCTCCAGCTCTTCCTCCTACCACATAAGCTCCTCGTAAATCATCGAGACTGAAGTTATCAATTTTCTTTCTAGAAACTAAGAATGTACCATCTTTTTGGGTTAACTGAGCAAAAGTTTTAAGATAGTCTTTTTCGCCACCATTGTAGACATATATAGTTGCTTCACTACCACAAAAAGCAATATCCATATCGCCAGACAAAATAGCTGCTGTAACTTTATCGGCACCTGTGAATAGTTAAAAGTGATAGCCAATATCTAATTTATGTTATATAATATTTATGTAATAATATGAGGAGTAAAGTTATGACTAAAGAAGATTGCGTTTTATATCGTATATTAAGACCTCTTGTATATGTCTTATTTAAATTAATTTATCGGCCCCAAATTATAGGTAGTAATAATATTCCTAAAGAAGGTGCTGTAGTTCTTTGTGGTAATCACACTAATTTATTAGATATACCGTTGTTATTTTGTACTACCAAAAGAACCATTCATTTTTTAGCTAAGGATGAATTGTTTAAAGGATTAGGTAAACCTTTTTTTTATTCAATGGGTTGTATTCCTGTTAATAGAAGAACGAAAGATCATCAAGCCTTAGAAAGCGCTATTAAGGTTTTAAATGATCATAAAGTTATTGGTATTTTTCCTGAAGGTACCTTTAATAGATCTAATGATATTATTTTGCCATTTAAGTTTGGAGCCGTTAAAATGGCTAAAGTTACTGATAGTGTTATAGTACCTTTTTCTATTACTGGAAAGTATAAAATGTTTAGGAAAAATCAAATTACCATTTGTTTTGATAAGCCATATAAAATTAAAGCAGATGATTTAGAAGATGCTAATATCCAGTTAATGGAAAAGGTTAAGAAGCTAATAATTAAAAATAGAAGTGAGGAGTAAAAATGAAAATAGTTTTAAAAATTTTAAGTTTAGTAATGTGCGTTATTTTATTTCTAACATTAAATCTTTATTTAATTACTTATAATGTTTCCAAGATTGTAACTAAAGATAACGCTATGGAATTAGTTAAGGATATTGATGTAGTAAAAACATTAGAGGAACAAGAAAATGATAGTTTAAATGCTCTATATCAATATGCGGATAATAATAATTTAGATAGGTCAATAATTACTGATGTTATCGGATCAGATGAAGTCAAAGAAATAGCTATAGATTATTTTATGAATTTAGTTGATACTATTCTTTATGGCAAGGAAAGTATCCCGTTTGATTCCAATAAAATAGTAGTAATGTTTAGTACTAAATTTGATGAAGCTACAAAGGAATATGCTGGAATTGTGGATTTATCTAAGCCAAAACAAATGTTTATGAATGAAGTGCAAAAAGTAATTACTAGTATGGAAGAAGCTTTCCCTAGTTATGAAACAATTATTGAAACTAATGTTGAAGGATTGACTAGCAATAATATTACTAGTATTCAAACTTTATTAAAGAGCAGTACTAGGACGACATTAATGGTTGCTACGATAGTAATAGTAATTATTATTGGATTATTAAATTGGTCTATATATCGTTTTGCTATATGGACAGGAATTACTATGATAGTTAGTTCTATACCTTATTTATTATTTGGAATGATGTTTAAAAACCTATCTAGTATTATTCAAGAAACGGATTTATCTATCAATATTATTAAACTTATTGAAACTAATGTTGGTGATATTATATTTACAAGTGGTGTAGTAACCTTAGTAATAGGTATTGTACAAATTGTCTACTATAAGATAGTAAAACGTACGCAAATGTAATTAAAAAAGATTATTGGATAAGTTGATGTCTACTTTAAGGGGCATTTTAAAGTCTAATAATCTTTTTTTTGCATATTTTGGTAGTGGATTGGTGATACGATGAGTAAATATTTATTATTAGAAGAGTATGGTGATATAGATATTTATCAGTTAATAAAAAAATATTTCAATAGTAAAAAAGAGAAGAGTCATAATGACTAGTAACAAAGTAGGTATTTATATAAGATTGTCTAAGGAAGATTTGGATAAGGACAAAATCTTAGAAAGTGAAAGTATTATTAATCAAAGAAAATTAATATATAAATATGCCCAAGATGAAGGATTAGATATTAAAGAAGAATATGTTGATGATGGTTATAGTGGTACTAATTTTGATAGACCTAGTTTTAATCGAATGATTAATGATATTAAAAAAGGAAATATTAATGTTATTATTACCAAGGACTTATCTAGATTAGGAAGAGATTATGTTAAGACAGGTTATTATATGGAAGATTTCTTTCCTAAATATAAAGTCCGTTATATATCTATTTTAGATGGTATTGATACAAGAATGGACACAGTAAATAACGATATTGCGCCCTTTAAAGCTTTATTTAATGATATAGTTAGTAAAGATACTTCTAAAAAAATAAAGTCTATCTTAAAAAATAAAAAGGAACAAGGATTATTTTTAGGAAGTAAGGCTCCTTTTGGTTATAGAAAAAGTCCTAACGATAAACATAAGTTAGAAATAAATAAAAAAGAGAGTGTAATTGTTAAGAAAATATTTGATTTATCTATTTGTGGATATAGTAACAATTATATTGCTAAATTTTTAAATGATAAGCATATTCCTTCGCCTTTAGGGAAGTTGTGGTCATCATCTAGTGTTTATAATATTTTAAATAATCCTGAATATACGGGGTGTTTAATAAGCAATGTTTGGACTAATATTAGTTATAAAAATAAAAGTAAAGTTAAAAGGTCACCACATGAATGGATTATATTAGATAATATGCATACGCCTATTATTACTAAAGAAATGTTTGATAAAGTGAAAAAAAGAAGAAAAATAAGTCCCATTAAAAGATGTGATAAACAATTATTAGAGGGGCTAGTATATTGTGAAGAATGTGGGTGCCTATTAGGAGCAAATTATATCAAAAAACGAGGGCATTTTGTTCTTTCTTGCAACGGTTATAAGCGAAATACTAAGAGTTGTACCTCGCATTATATTCGTTATGACAAATTAGAAAGTTTAGTTATTAGTCGTTTTCAAAATATTTTAAACCATCTTGATCAAGATAAAATTAATAGATTAAATAACTGTTGCAATGATGCCAAGGAGAATGGTAAAAAGCAACTTAGAACACTAGAGAAAAAATTGCAATACTTATATAGTGATAGATTAAATGATGTTATTGATGTAGATACTTATAAGAGCCTTGCTAGTAATATTCATCATGAAATAGCCAATATCAAAAATAGTATTACTAAAGATGAATTATTACCATTAGATATTGATAGAGATTTGTTATTTCTTTTGATTGATAAAATTACTATTAACAAGGATAAAGTTATTAAAATTAAATATAATTTTAAAATGCTATCACTTTGATTAGTTATCACCTGGTACCAAAGATAGATCAATATCAATACCATATTCTTCAAAATATCCTTCTGATATAGCGGCATACTGTGGAGCATAGAAAATACTATGGGCAACCTCTGCAACTTTTACCTTAGTAAGTCCATTATCCTCTTCTTTATTTGTTACTTTGAATACAATTACTGATGCTACTACCAAAACAATTAATGCGGTTACAATAGTAATTATCTTTGTTTTCATAAATTCCTCCTTTAAATAATTACAGTGTATTATACGTGATAAATTTAAATGTGTTACGAGCGGATATTTATGTTTTTGTTTAACTAATTACTAGTTTTTGATAAAATAAAAACTATATAGGAGGATAGATATATGGAACATATTATTAAAATAAAATATAATCATTTATATAATTTGGAAAAAAGTGAAATTGAAGAGTATCGTTTTCCTTATGATAACAATAAAACTTTCAAGGATTTAAAAGAGTTTATTGGCTTAAATGATGATGATATGATATGTATTACAGTTTTGAATAAGGTAGAGGGAGTAAAGTATTATTTTGAAACATTTGATTATATAGTAGGTGATGAGGAAATTATATGGAAGGAACCTATTAATAATGTTTTGATAGATGATTTTGTAAAGACTTTTGGTATCGATTATATAAATGTAGAAAATATTATTGGTGGAGTTGGAGGAGGAAGCCTATTTGATGTAGCTAAAATTACTTTTCAAGTAGTAGAAGAGATATTAAAAGAATTGTGGAAAAGACGTGAAGAAATTAGTTACATTTATACGCTATATGAAATTTTTAATAATATAAAAGATTTTATTCAAAATGTCACTCAAAAGAATGGTAAAGATATATCGGCTCAAGAATACTTTTATGCCATATTAATTCAAGATGATTGGTCTATAGATGATTTTTGTAAAAGATTTAATTGTAATTCTAAACAGGCTAGTGAAGTGTTAGAATTATTAGGTTATAGGTTTAATAAAAGTAAGAATCTTTATCATCTTACCTCTAAGGCTAGATTATCAACAGTTAAACTTATTAATGCTGTTAGTAATAATTTTAATTATGAAGAAAATGATATAGTTGAATAATAAAATCTTTTAACAAGTCTTGAAATAATGTATAATGAATATAGAGGTAAAAAATATGGAAATAACTGATTTAAATAATGAACAACAAAAAGCAGTCTTAAAAACAGATGGACCTATCTTGATTTTAGCAGGTGCTGGTAGTGGTAAAACGAGAGTTTTAACTACCAAGATAGCTTATTTGATAAAAGAGATAGGAATAAGTCCTTATAATATTTTAGCTATAACCTTTACTAATAAGGCAGCTAAAGAAATGAATGATAGATTATATGGTATGATTGGCGAAGTAGCCAAAAAAATTCAAGTATCAACATTTCATTCTTTTGGCTTAAAAATTTTAAGAGAAAATTTTTCCGTTTTAGGTTATCAATCTAATTTCGTTATTATGGATAGTGAGGATACTCTATCTGTTATAAAGAAAATATTAAAAGAGTTTAATTTGGATCCTAAACAATATAACCCTAGTGCAATAAGAAATAAAATAAGTGGTTGTAAAAATGAATTAATGACTCCTGACAGTTATGAGAAATATGCTATTAGTGAGTTTGAACAAGTAGTCTTGAAAGTATACCGTAAGTATCAAGACACATTATTTAAAAACAATTCGATTGACTTTGATGATTTATTAATATTACCTATAAAATTGTTTAGAGAGCATAAAGAGGTTTTAGATAGATATCAAGAAAGATTTCAATATATTTTAATAGATGAGTATCAAGATACTAATGAAGCACAATATATTTTGACCAAGATGATTAGTTCTAAATATAAAAACATTTGTTGTGTAGGGGATAATGACCAATCAATATATAGTTTTAGAGGGGCTAATTATAGGAATATTTTAAACTTTGAGAAAGATTATCCTAATGCTGAAGTAATTAAACTAGAACAAAATTATCGATCTACTTCCAATATATTGGATGCAGCTAATGATGTAATAAAAAACAATCGCGAACGTAAGGATAAAAATTTGTGGTCTACTAAAGGTAAGGGAGAAAAAATATCTTATTTCCGGGCTTTTAATGAACGTGATGAAGCTATGTACGTTGTAAGAGAAATTAAAAAGTTATTAAATAAAGGTATTGATTATCAAGATATTGCCGTTTTATATCGTACTAATGCTCAATCAAGAAATATGGAAGAGGAATTATTAAAAGAGAATATTCCTTATCGAGTAGTTGGTAGTTTTTACTTCTATAGTAGAAAAGAGATAAAAGATTTAATTGCATATTTAAGATTAATACATAATGAAAAAGATAATGTCAGTTTATTACGGGTTATCAATACTCCGAAAAGGGGAATTGGCGATAAAACTATTAATAATTTAATAGAGAAAGCTAATAACTTAGGTGTCAGTATATACGAAGCTATCGATAGTGGTAAAGAGCAAGAGTTCAAAAAATTAATCGATAGTCTAAGGCGAATAAGTAGCGAGTTAACTTTAACAGAACTTGTTGATAAAATTCTTGATGTGACTGGTATCAAAAAAGAGTATGAGGATGAAAAAACATTAGAAGCCGACATTAGAATAGAGTATTTGGAAGAGTTTAAAACTATTACTAAAACTTTTGAAGAACGTGAAGGAGTTGTATCTCTTGAAGATTTCCTATTGGAAATAAGCTTAGTTAGTGATGTTAATGAATATAAGGATGATAAAAATAGAATTAGTTTAATGACCGTTCATTCTGTTAAGGGATTAGAATTTGATTATGTATTTGTAATCGGATTAGAAGAAGGAATATTCCCTCATATTAATTCTCTAATGGATAATATGGAGTTAGAGGAAGAACGTAGATTATGTTATGTAGCTATTACTAGAGCGAAAGAGAAGTTGTACTTAGTCAATGCTAGAAGTAGGACTATATATGGGCAAGAATCAAATAATCCTACTAGTAGATTCATAAAAGAAATCAATGAAGATTTAATTGAAAAAGAGTTTAAGGATGATACAGTGAATGTTCCAAAGGTAACTAAGAATGAGTATTTACTAGATGAAGAGGTTGATTATCAAATAGGAGATTTTGTTTATCATGATGTATTTGGTCAAGGAAAGGTAGTAGAAGTTACTAATAATCTTATGACCATTGCTTTCCGCCATCCTTATGGCCTTAAAAAGTTAATGAAAAATCATAAAAGTATAAAAAAAATATAGGAGGATATTTATGGAAAATAAAAAAACATTAGTTATTATGGCAGCTGGTATGGGTTCAAGATTCGGAGGCTTAAAGCAGATAGAACCAATTGGTCCCAATGGGGAGTTTATTATCGATTATTCTATTTATGATGCGATAAAAGCTGGTTTTAATCGCGTAGTATTTATCATTAAGGAAGAAAACTTTGAAATATTTAAAGAGACAGTTGGTAGCAGAGTAGAAAAGTATGTTGATACTAGTTATGTATTTCAAAAAATAGATAATATTCCAGCTGGATACCATGTCCCAGATGGCAGAGTAAAACCTTGGGGAACATCTCACGCGGTTATGTCTTGTTGTGGGGTGGTAGATGAGGACTTTATTGTTATTAATTCTGATGATTTTTATGGAAGAGATGCTTTTCTAGTAGCTAGTAAGTTCTTAGATGAAAGAGCAAAAAATAATTGGAATGAGTATGCGGTTATTGGGTATAAGGTTATGAATACTTTAACGGATAATGGTGCTGTTAAAAGAGGTATTTGTAAGGTAAATAATGATTATTTGGAAGAGTTAATCGAAAGTGAAATAGAAAAAAAAGATGGCATTATAACAGCCAGTCCATTAGATGGCAGTGCATCTTTTGAAGTTGACCCTAACACTTATGTATCTATGAATTGTTTTGCTTTTACTAAAGATATTTTAGAATATTTAAAAGATAATTTTGCTAAGTTCTTAGATAAAAATAAGGATAATTTAGAAAAATGTGAGTATTTATTACCTGACTCCGTTTTTCATAAAGTGCAGGAAGATGGTACTAAAGTAAGAGTAGTACCAACGGTTGCTAAATGGTATGGTGTAACTTATAAAGAAGATAAAGAAAGTGTTGTTAATGCCATTAGAGAAATGATTGCTAATGGTGATTATCCCCAAAACTTGTGGAAATAAAATGTAAAATGACCTTAAATGGCTATTTTTTATCTGAAAACGTATTATAATTGATATATAAAAATAGGTGATACTATGGACTACAAATATAAGAAAAATCAAATATTTGGAAAAAGATTGAAATTACCGAAAGAAGTCTTACAAAAGATTTATAATTCCAATCTTTCTTTTGATGATTTTATTAAATATGATTTAGCTGATAAAATTCCTATGTCATGTCTACAACTAGCTGATAGAAAAATAGTTGAAAAATTTGGCTTAGAAAAAGCAAAACACTTAGATTGGGAACTTTTAAATAAAAGTTATTACGATTTAGATGAAAATATGAAGGAATTATTGATGACAATAAATCCTATAGAAGAAGATTTAAATATTGCTCTTTATGAAATTGTAAAAGACAAAATAAAACCTAGTGATTATTCTCAAGAAATGAAGATATTATATCGCGATAGACTTTTTGATATGATAGAAGATGATAATTTGTTTTCTTTAAAAATAAATTTCAATAGAGGCGAATTGACATTACAGGAAATGATTAATAGTTGGAATATAATTAAAGATAAAGATTTGAGTTATTGCTTAATGCATGATCGTAAAAATATCTATCATATAACCGATAGTAAGTTAAAAGATTTTATGAATAGAACTGGAAAACTATATAATTTAGTTGCTAAGTATGATGATATTTACTCGTTTATAAACAGTTATGAAACATTAGAAAATGATGATTTGAAACAACAATACTTGAACCAATTTGCTAATAGCATTTTAGATAAAACCATTGATAAATATCCTTATCAAAAAGGAATTAGTTTATCAAATGATGAATATAAAGAATTGTTGAATTATGTTCCTATAGAGGACTATTTAAGAAAGGTGTCTCCCTCTATTGAGGCAAGAATGGTGGCTAAAGAATTAGAAACCTTATCCACGAATTATATATTTGATAGTGATATACCTTTTGATATGTTAAAAAATCCTGATGTGTTAAAGTTTGTAGGACTTTATGGGGTAAAAAATGTTATTGATTTTGATAATGAATGTGGCCACTTTTTTACTAGAAATAATTGTGAAATGTTAAAAGTAATGAATAGTAAGTATTTACAGTATGCTGGCAATGAAAGGGATCCTAATAAAACATTATTATTAAAAGGTAGGGGTATTTTAGCATCTTATAGTAAAGAAGATTTTGATGAAGTAATGCGAAGAATTATCCGATACGGTATAACGGATAATTCTACAAATATAGGTCAAAATTACCAATTAATTACTGGAGAATTTAGGGCCAACAATCCAGGTTTATTTATCGATAAAAATGCTTCTCAAGAATTACAAGAAGCTTTTTATCAAAGAAAAATTAATGCTAATTTTATTTTTTCACACCCTAACTATTGGGAATGGTTAAAAAATGTTGATTTGGAATTATTATATAGTGATATGCCAATTAAAACTAATGATGGTAGTATTATTAATTTAGTATCAGCCATAAAAAATACCTTTAAAGAAGATAGCTTTAATGTTATGGTATTATATGGTAAATATCTTGAAGAAGCATATAAGATAAATTATTTGCAAGATTATAAATACGTACCTAATGCATCAAAAGATGATTTGTTAGATGGAATAAATTTTGCCATTTTACAAGCCATTAATACAGGGAGAATGAAGTACGATGAAAATTTTCCAAGCCACTTTAAAATAAATAATCCGCAATTATTTTTGCCTGATGATGTTCCTAAAGAAATTCGCGATAAATTTTATAACAAAGAGTTAACAATAGATGATTTTAGGACCAACCCTAATTTGTTACATATGTTTGAAAAAACTAATATTCTCTATGGTTTTAAAGATGATATGTTATGGATTTCTTCTATCTTTAAGGATAGTAAAAATATAGCGGATAACAATTATATGGCATTAAAAATTATTGATGCATATTTAAAAATTGATTCTATTGGTTTGCAAAACTTTTTTAAAAAGTACATCAAAGAAAATATCGATAAAATTGATTTAGATAAACTAGAATGTGCATCAGAAATCTTAACTAGATTATCATTATCTAATTCAAGCGAAATGTCTTCTTTTAGTGTAATCTTAGCCAATCAAATATTATCATCACCAAACCCAATAGAAACTTTAAATAAAATAGAGGGAATATTTATTAAAAATAATCTTCCAACAGTAGGAAAAATTTATTCATGTTTTGAACTATTACATCCTAATATGGCGGGATTTGATTTTTATGATTCTTCTATGGTCTCTCCTGTATTAAAACAAAAGTCTAACCTTGGAAGACAGACGGTGATATTTTCTGATTTAATTAAAGCATCTTTTGGTTCTAATAATAGGTCTGTTAATGCATATTTAAAGAATATTGAAGTAGGTAATAATTTGTATGAAAGTATAAAAGAGGGCAGAGTTAGGTATGATGATCTTACTAAAGAAGAGCAACAAGAATTAGTTACTTTTAGTAAACATTTACTTACTCTTTATAATAATACTGTTATGGGAAAAAAGGAACAAGGTGAATTTGAAATAACTAATGATGTAATTTTTAATATCACGGAATTAGCTAAAAGATTATCACCAAATGGTACAGTAGATTATAATTTGGCGGATAGAGTGGTTTCAATGTTTTGTCATTTTGCTGATATTGATACTCTAGATGAAGCTAAAAGTTATATTAATTTAAAAGTAAATGCTGCTAATATGCGAAATAGAAAAGCTGCTCAAAGTGATATGGTGCTTGAACCAGGTGATTTTATTAAGGGAATAGGCACTATTGATTGGCTAGGTAACATTTTGCAAAATGGAAGTTTAGCTAAGGAGTATTTAGGTGCTAGTGCTACTAGTGATACAACTCCCTTAGATACTGATTTATCAAGGATTAGTGATAAAGGTGGAAACTTTCAACAAATAGTAGATGATTTGCAAGCTTCTTGGTATGGACCTATTTTCTTGGTTTTAAAAGGCGATGATAGATTTACCATTACTAGAACAAAAGATAATTCTGCAGAAACAAAAGGTGATTCATCCAAATTAGAGGCCTTCTATACTGGACTTGATGAAGAAGGACATTATGGCATAAGGACAGGTTTTGCATCAAGTGAAATCAATTATATTGTTATGAAAAATTATGATCCTAGAGTTGGTCTAGAATTAGCTATGAATGGTTTTTATATTCCTATTGCCAATGCTGAAGGTAAAATAGTATTTACTCCTCTTGATTATGACAAGTTAAGAGCCAAAATGTCAGGAATGTCATATTATGGAGAAGATAATTATATATTTTCCGATAATTTGGTTACAGAAGATACTGATTTTATAGTGACACAACTGCAAAATAATAATAGTGAGGTCGAATCTAAAAAGGAAAAGCTTAATTCTATTATAAAAAAATCACTAGATGAATTAGGACTACATTTAAAAACATCTATCGATGGTGATTTATCGGAAGGATATGTGGAGTTAATTGATATTGGCTCAACCGGAAGAGGTACAAATAAGCCTGGTGATGGTGATTTTGACTTTATGATGCGACTAGATAACAGTATTATTTCTAATCCATCTAAATTGGAAGCATTGAAGAGTACTTTATTAAAAAATATGGGTAAAGAATCTTCAAAAGAAATAACAGGAGCGGGTGATTTTAGACTTAAAGATATTAAACTAGATGATACAACTAATATTGATTTAGATATCACTTTTACTAAGAAAACCGATAAAATTTCTTATTCGACAGATATGGCATTACAAGACAGATTATCTACCATTAAGAAAAATAATCCTGAAAAATATAATTATGTTGTAGCTAATATAATATTAGCAAAGCAAGTATTAAAACAAAATGAAGTATATAAGCCTAGTCGAAGCGAGAATAAAGAAGGAGGATTAGGTGGAGTAGGTATTGAAAATTGGATTTTACAAAATGGAGGATCATTTATAGATGCCGCTAAAAGCTTTGTGGAAGCATCTCGTGGTAAAACCTTTGAAGAATTTAAAGAAAGTTATCCTATTTGGAATTTCGGTGAAAATCATTTAGCTGAACGAAAAGGTGAATACGCTCATAACAATTTTGTAAGTGATAACATGGATGCTTCTGGATATGATAAAATGCGTAATGCACTAATGAGTTATTTAAATACTTTGGATTATACTCAAAATAATAGTAATCATAAAAAATAAAAATTTGCTATTAAAAAATAGTAAATTTTTTTTAGAAAGGTTCTACAAATTTTTTAGAAAAAGTCTTATTGTTCCATTTTATAAATATCATTTCAATGGTATAATAATTATAGGTGAAAATTATGCAAGAAAGATATGAAGAATTGATAAAAATAATTAATGAAGCTGATTACAATTACCATACTTTAGATAAACCAACTATTACGGACCAAGAGTATGATAAATATTTAAGAGAATTATATCGAATAGAAGAAGAACATCCCGAATTAAAAAGAGATGATTCGCCTAGTAACAGAGCTGGTGGACAGATTTTAGATGAATTCCAAAAAGTCACACACAAAATACCAATGATGTCTTTAAGTAATGTGTTTAATGAAAGTGAAATAATGACTTTTGATTCGCGAATAAAAAAAGAAGGAATTAATCCTACTTATGTGTGTGAATTAAAAATCGATGGATTATCTGTTTCTCTAAGATATGAAAAAGGTAAATTAGTAACGGCTGCTACTAGAGGTGATGGTATTACTGGTGAGGATATTACTAATAATGTTAAGACCATTAAGACTGTACCGCTTACTATCAATAAAGATATTGATATTGAAGTTCGTGGGGAAATATACATGAGTAAAAAAGTTTTTAATGAGCTAAACGAGATTAGAAAAGCTGAGGGAAAAGAACTTTTTCAAAACCCTAGAAATGCTGCTGCTGGATCAATTCGTCAATTAGATTCCAAAATAGCTGCTCAAAGAAATCTTGAATGTTTTATTTATCATTTACCAAATCCTCTTGATTATGGTATTACCAGTCACAATGAAGCCTTACAATTTATGAAAGATTTAGGTTTTAGGACTAACCCTAATAATAGGTTAGTGAGTAACATTAATGAAGTATTACAGTATATTGATGAAAAAGCTAATGAAAGGGAGAGACTACCATATGATATTGATGGAATCGTTATAAAAACCAATAGTATTTTAGAACAACAAGCCCTAGGATTTACGGCCAAATATCCAAAGTGGGCGACTGCTTATAAATTCCCTGCTACTGAAGTGTTAACTAAATTAACAGATATTATTTTTACGGTGGGTCGTACTGGGCAAATTACTCCTAATGCGGTGTTAGAACCAGTCATTGTTCAAGGTTCAACTATAAGAAGAGCAACTCTTCACAATGAAGAGTATGTTAAAGAAAAAGATTTAAAAATCGGTGATATTGTTTCCATCAGAAAAGCAGGAGATGTTATTCCAGAAGTAGTGGGACCAATTAAAGAACGAAGAACCGGTGAAGAAAAAGACTTTGAAATGATTAAATTTTGCCCTATATGTAATTCTCCACTTATGAAGAAAGATGGTCAAGTTGATTATTATTGCTTCAATGCGAATTGTGAGCGCAGAAATATTGAGGGGATTATTCACTTTGTATCTAGAAAAGCTATGAATATCGATGGTTTAGGTGAAAAAATCGTTGAAGATTTTTACAACATGCATTTTATTAACAATATTGTAGATATTTATCATTTAAATAATCATCGTGAAGATTTAATTGAATTAGAAGGATATGGCGATAAAAGTGTTGATAACTTATTAACGGCGATTGAAAATAGTAAAACTAATTCTTTGGAAAGACTAATATTTGGTTTAGGAATACCACATGTAGGAGAAAAAACGGCTAAAATTTTAGCTTCACGTTATAAAACATTAGATAACTTAATGCAGGCATCTTGTGAAGAATTAACCATAGTTAATGATATTGGTGAAATTATTGCCAAAAGTGTTGTTCATTACTTTTCACTAGAACATAATATAGAACTTATTAACCAATTAAAAGAATTGGGACTAAATATGACTTATTTAGGAGCAAGTATTGAGATCGATGAAAACTTTGCTGATAAAACTTTCGTTATTACAGGAACGCTTTCTTCTATGTCAAGAGATGAGGCCAAAGATAAGGTAGAATTATTAGGTGGTAAAACATCATCATCAGTAAGCAAAAAGACTAGTGTTGTAATAGTAGGAGAAAATCCTGGAAGTAAATATGATAAAGCTAAAGAATTAAACATTGAAATATGGGATGAAGATAAATTCTTATCGATGTTAAATAATAAATAAAATATTGGATATCCTAATAATGGTGATTTTATGAATAATGTTAAAAAAGTAATACGTAAATCATATTGTTTAGGAAAACGCTATTATAAGAATGTATTAATTCACGATAAACAAAATAATTAGTTTTTAGGCCTTTTTAATATACCTATTATCTAGATGTGAATATCATAAGACTAGATAGGAGGAAAATAAATGTTCGGTGGATGTTGTCGTGATAGACAAAATGATTTTAATCAAAACTTTGTAGGTGAAAATGATATCAATATGGATATCGATGTAAATATGGGAGGAAATATGCCTGGTGTAATGCCAATTGCTCAAGCTCCAATGATGGCTTCTACTATGCAATCACCAATTGTAGAACCAATGCAAGAGCGAGTTGTTCATAGAACAATAATGCATGAAGTACCACATGTTTGCCCTCAAAGAACAAAAATAATTAATCATCATGTATATAAACACACTTATAGACCAAGTTATAGTTGCTGTGAAGAAAATACAGTATCTAATATCCAATGCGGTTCTTGTTGTCAATTTAGACAATAATAACAAGGAGTCTTATGACTCTTTTTTTTTCAATCTGAAATATGCTATTATATGGTATATATTAAAGGAATAAGAGGATTGAATTTAGAAAAAGATATGTTAAGTAGATTTAGTATATATAATCTAGACTATATAAATGGTGCCATTATTGGTGAAGCCTATCTTACCGATTGCATTTTAGTTGATCAAGAATTTAATGAAGAATTAAAGAAGATTAATCCTATAGTGTATGCTAAAAGTAATCATACCGCAACTTATGCATGGAAATTAGAAAAAATAAAAAAATATAAACATCCTATTTATATGAAAGGTAAATTAGGATTGTGGAATTATGAAGAGTGATACAATGGTACACACAATGAGCTTTCAAGAATGGTTATTTTCGTGGTGATATCACTAAATTAATGGATAGAATCAAATAAGAAATCGTTATTTTAGTTATTTAAACAACAGTTTACGTAAACATTTAGATAAAACTAGTAAATGGCTTTACAGTAACATTAATATTATGTTATCTTTTAATAAAGGGAGCTGATATATAATGTATGACGTTGAAGAATTTCGCCAAAATAGTGTTGATATAGTTTCAAAGTTTGTAAATAATCCGCTTTTTCAAGAAAATCCTGCCTTTGCTAGAGCGGTAAAACACTTTTTTTTCGATATTGATAGTGTTTGCCATCGATCTTCTATAACCCATGTACAGGAAGATGAACATAGTATACGGGCTACACGTGCTATGCAAAATAATTCGGTAGGGTTTTTTATCGAAAAATTAGATGATAAAACTAGAACAGCTGTGGGATTACCATCTTCGGATTATGTCGATGCTTTTATATGCCGATGTGGAACTGAAGGACCATATGGTTATGTTGAAAGTGAAGGTAGAAATATTAATTACAAGAATACTTCTGAGATGATAGTAGGAGTTAAAGTCGATGGTAGTCTTACCGTTTTAGAAAACAGTGCTATGGCACTTGATATCAATATTCAAGGAAATACACCAGGTGCTATTAGTGCTAAGCGAAAAGAATATGATAGTAATGGCGTTATGTATTCTGAATATGACAGAGTTTATACTGAATATCAATTTAGTGCGCAATATGAATGGTTAAATTCACTTTCTTCGGACCTAGTATATCTATCTTATCATCCAGAAATACCTGAGTATACTCAAGAGTCTACAATACAAAGAAATACTTTTGATACAGCTATTGTTGATAGGAAAGATTTTAAAAATGACATTACATATCATTCTGTGTTGCCTTTACATACTGAATATACTTCCTATTTAGCAGACATGGTATTTGCTACGTCCGAAATGTACCCAACTAGGAGTATTATTCCTCCACGTTCTTATGAAGAGGCGGCATCAATAATTGCTCAAGAAAAAAATCCAAAAGTAGCAGAAGGCTTAAAAAAATACATTAAGCCAGGCTATAGTTATGATTCTACGGATCCTAATAGTGGTTTTGTTTATTCAAACCCAACACTAAATACTGCTAATAGGTTATAGGGTATACTAACTTTTATTTTAATATATTAGAACAAAACTATTAACAAAAGCAATTTGGTTAATAGTTTTTGATTTCTGAATAATTAGTTTAAACAGAAAAGGGTAAAATAAATAAAGACATTAAGGAGTGATACAATGGTACACACAATGCGTTTGCAAGACAAACCTTTTAAGGCAATTAAAAATGGAGATAAAACAATTGAAATGCGTCTTAATGATGAAAAAAGACAAAAAATAAAGATAAATGATTTGATAGAATTTGAAAATATGGTTACCTTAGAACATATTACTGTTAAAGTATTAAATCTTCATTACTTTGATAATTTTAAAGACCTATATAATCATTTTGACAAAGTTAATTTAGGCTATAAAGAAAATGAAATAGCTAATTATAAAGATATGGAACAGTATTATAGCCAAGATGAGCAATCTTTGTATGGGGTAGTGGGAATAGAAGTAGAACTTTTAACTAAATAGGCCAAAAAAAACACTGTATTCACAGTGTTAAAGAGGATTACTTATCTTCAAGGTCAGTAAATAGTAGCCCAATATTAATGACACCAGCTAAACCTATAACAGTGTAGATGACTCTTGATATTACTTCGTCTGCTCCACCAAAAAGTGATGCAACAAGGTCGAATTCAAATAGACCTACAAGTCCCCAGTTTAAAGCACCAATAATAGTAAGTACTAATGCTATTTTCTGTAGTGTTTGCATATTTTTTTTCCTCCTTTTTAATAACTCACTATTATGATAAACAAATTTTTTAAAATTATTCACGAATAATAGATAATAGAAACCATATAATTAATTGAAAGCAAAATATGAGGTGAAGAATGAAAAAAATAATTATATTGGGTACAATAATCTTGACGTTATTTTTAACAGGATGTGGAAAAAAAGGAATGGATGATATTGTCGGTGATCTGGAGAAACAAATTAATAATTTAACAACATACCAAATTGAAGGTGATTTGCAAATAACTAACAACGATGATACTTATAATTATGATATTTTAGTATCCTACGAAAAACCTAATAAATATCGTGTTAGTTTGACAAATATTTCCAATGAACACGAGCAAATAATTTTAAAAAATGATGATGGTGTTTATGTTATAACTCACCAAAGTACGCAACTTTAAAAAATTAAATAAGTTTGAGGTTATATCAATAATTAGTATCTTACATAAACAATGAGAATATGCAAAAAACATATTCTTTTTATTTTTAAGAAAGAGAGGAATGATATAATGAATTATGGAATATTTAGAAGCGGGCCGATAATGACTATCAATGATTTAGCACAAATCGGATCACATAATAAAAGAGAAAAGAAAGCATATAAAAGTAATAAAGATATTAAGTTAGAATTAACGAAGAATAATATAGAATTAGTACCCTTAACAGAAAAGTATGTTAAGGGTTTTAAATTGAAAGTAAAAGATTATGAAAAAGAACACAATGAAAGAATGAAAACGGAACGACCTGAAAGAAAAAAGACCTTTAATGAAATGTTAAATAAATCAAAAAGTGTTGTAGCAGATGAATTATTATTTACGGCATCTCATAAGTTTTTTGATAATATGAGTAAAGAAGATATAATGAGATGGGCTAATACTTGTATGGATTTTGTTTATAATGATTTAGGTTATAAGAAAGAACAAGTTTTACACGCAACTATTCACATGGACGAATTAACACCTCATATTCATTGTGTTGTTATACCACTTGTTAAAAAACTAGATAAAAGAACTAATACGGAAAGATATACTATTTCTAAAAAACAATATATTAGAGATAATATTCATTTGTCAGAATTACAAGATATTTATAATGTAAGATTAAAAGAAGCAGGTTTTGAATTAGAACGAGGTATTAAAGGTAGTGATGCAGAACACCAAAAAGTAAAAGAATTTAAAAAGACAACTAGATATTTAGAAAATAAAGTTATTACAATAAATAAAGGTTTAGATAATGCTGTAAATGATTTTGAAGAAAAAATGAAAACTACCAAAAATACTTTTATTGATAAAGAATATGTTAAAGTTAAAAAAGATACTTTTGATAGTATGAAAAATGTTATAAAAGAAAGTAAAAAAGTAATGGAATTTCAACCTAAAATGGAACAACTATTTAATGAAGTAGAAACTTTTACTAAAAGTCATCAAACACTAGAAAAAGAAAATAATAACTTACAACGAGAAGTTAAAGCACTAACTACAAGAAATCAAAACTTAACTAAAGAGAATAATAACCTTAAAGACTATTTAAAATCCATAATAGACGCCATAAAACACTTTTTTAGGGAATTACTACAAATTGGTAATGATAAAACCAAAGATCGTACTACAAGCGAAATAAAAGACTATTATGACAATAAAGATTTTGATTCTAATGATGTTTATGATATTTCAAAAGGTACTACCAAAGAAGATGAATTATTTGATTATGCTGAAGTACCTAGTTATTTAAAATCTAGCAAGAAATCCTATAATGAAAAAGATAAAGATGATTTTGAAATGAGTTTATAATTAAAAGTGAGAATATGATATTTTTATTCATACTCTCACTTTTTTTGTTAGGAATTATTAAATTGTTATACTGTTTCATCTTTAATAGGAACAAAAAACTCTCTTATATCTACATCAAGAACTTCGGCAAATTTCCAAATTGTTCCTAAACTAAAAGTTTGTAAATATTTATTGCTTTCAATATTCATAATAAATCCACTACTATATGTGCTGAGATCAGCTAATTGAGATTGTGTTAATCCTTTTTGCTTCCTTATTCTTTTGAGGTTTTGTGCTACAAGATAATACACATAATTCTCATCTTTTTTTGAAATCATATAGCACCTACCCTTCCTATATACAATTTTCTCACTTATTAAGTGAAATTTTACTCACTCATTCGGTGAGTTCTGTGGTATAATAAAAATAGAAGGGTAGTGATAAATATGAATCAAGATAACTTGAATCAAAATAATATCAATAATTTTAATATGCAAGGTAATAATGGTGTGCTAAATAATCAAAATGTAAATAACATTGTTCAACCGTTAAATAGTAATGTTTATCAAAATCAAAATTTTCAACAAGTTCCAAATAATAATCAAGATTTAAGACCAAAGAAAAATAATTTGGGGTTAATAATTGGAATAGTTGTTGTAGCTACTATAATTGGGGTTGGGGCTTTTCTAATTTTAGGCAATAAAAATAATGATGATGGGCATACAAATACAGTAGCAAATGAAGATTATTTTGAATGGTCTCTAACTGACGATACAATGATTGTTGGTTATACAGAGGAAGGATTAAAACAAACTGAATTAGTAATTCCTAAAAAGGCGACAAGTGTTCAAGGATTAAAAGAGAATAAGACAGTTAAACATATTTCGTTTGAAAATCCGAATACTAAAATACTTTCAAATGCTTTTAGAAATTGTACTAGTTTAGAGCAAATCAATTTACCAGATAATTTATCTACAATAGAGGATTCGATTTTAAATGGAGCATCAAGTTTAAAATCTATTGTAATTCCAGAAAATGTAATTGAAATAGGCAGTAATTTTTGCCTTGATTGTGAATCATTAGAAGAAATCACTTTTGGTAATAATATAATCAAAATCGGACGCGATGCCTTTAAAGGAGCAACTTCACTAAAAAGGTTAGTATTACCAAATTCAGTTGAAGAAATAGAAAAAGGAGCGTTTGAAAACAATACATCTTTATTAGAAATCACTTTTGGAACAGGTATAAAAACAATTGGAGAATCAGCATTCCAAAAATGCACTAGTGTAAAAACAGTAAAATTGCCAGATGGAATAGAAAAACTTGATATATGGGCATTTGCATATATGGATTCTTTACAAGATATGTATATTCCTACAAGTTTAAACACAATATCAGTATCAAGTATAGTTCAAATTCATAATTTTAATGTTCACATAACACAAGGAAGTTATATTGATGGACAAATAGATAATTTAATGAGCCCTAAATTTATCAATAAGATTTATCAGTAATTGTAGGGAGGTAAAATATGAATCAAGAACAAAATAATTTAAATCCAAATAATTTTAATATGCAAGGTAATAATGGTGTACCAAATAATCAAAATGCAAATAACATTGTTCAACCGTTAAATAGTAGTGTTTATCAAAATCAAAATTTTCAACAAGTTCCAAATAATAATCAAGATTTAAGACCAAAGAAAAATAATAAAATGGTTTTAATTATTATTGGAATTATAATTTTATTAATAATTATAGTATTTGTTTGTTTTGCTTTTATTAAAAATGATGGCAATAACAATAATAATTCGAACCCCAATTCAAATACAGACGTTAACGAAAATCCGAACAATAATAATGGTGTAAATAATAATCAAGATAATAATTCTAATGACAAAGAATTAAACAGCACTATAAAAATTTCTGGTACGAATGTGTATATAAGTTATTCATCAAAATTAAGATATAAAAAACAATCTAATTCGATATTATTCTACAATAATAATGATGCTTTAGTTGGTATAACTTTTAATACAACAAAATATAATGGAGACTTAAAAAACATTATTAATTTGTTAATGAATAGTTTTATAAATGATTCAGCGACATCATCAAGTGGTAATATATATAATCAAAAATTCACTTTATTAGATACTGAAAATGTTAAAATTAATAATAATGATAGTATCAAATTTTCAGGACTAGTAGAAAATCAAGGAGGATGGAATTGTCATATATATGGATATGCACTAGTTGTAGATGACATACCAATTTTATTTACAGGAATAGTTTCTTCAAAAGAACAAAGTAGTGATTTAATTAAAGAAATAGAAGATAGAGTAAATACTATGGTAAAGACAATAAAATCAAGAGAATAAGGAGGTAAAATATGAATCAAGATTTAAATAACTTAAATAATAATGATTTTAATACACAAAATAGTAATGAAATACCAAATAATCAAGGTTTAAATAACTCATTCAAGCAAAATGTCAATGTTAATCAAACAACATTTAATAGTCAACCACAAGTTAATGCAAATTATCAGCAACCAATTAATAATAATTTAAATTTTGAAAATTCTAAGAAAAATAATAAATTATTTATAATAATCCCTATTATTATATTATTAATTATTGTAGGAATAATTTTATTCTTTGTTTTTAGACAAAATAAAGCCAGTAGTAATAATAACTCTACTACAAATGTTAATGAAAATATAAATAATAATGATTCCAATAGTAATCAAAATAATTATACTAATGAACCTAATAAAAACATCTCAAATCAAACCGCATTAGAATATTTTGATGTATCAAAATTTGATAAAAATAAATTTAATGGTGTAGTATATAATTCTGAAGGTCAATATAATATTACAGATTTATTAGCAGAAAAATCTAATAACACTGGAAGTTATAGAAGTATAACAGTGGCGCTTGATGGTGGTTTAAGATACGCTTTTGCCAATGATTATAGTAATTGGCGAACAATGTATAGTGAAAGCCATAAGCAAAGTTCTGATGATTATGTAAATGCACTATTAGAAACGCTAGGACATCCATCAACATATTGTGAAAAATATTTTGACGATGAAAATGGAAAAACTGGTCATTTTTATCTATATTATAATTATGGTAATTATGTAATATTTGTTTTAGGATATGATTATCGTGGTAATGAAAAGTATAATTTTAATTACATTGGAATTTCACAGATAAGTATTTCAAGTAGTGATGATTTTGAATTTAATTCAACTGATGATTTGACTTGTTATGGAGAGTTTGCAAATAATTAAAAGATATGAAAACTGTTGATTTGATCTAGTAATATAACTAACGAATTTCGGCGACAAACCTAGTTTTAGACAACTAGGTAACACACTACTAAGTCGGCAAACCAACTTAGATGTGTGCAAAGGGATAAACCCCTTTTGAAACCCCATTTAAGCAACATATCACAAACTGATCGTAAGTGATATTGTTGCCTTTTTATTTAAAACAAGTTTAAATAAAAAGAAAGAATGCTATCGCCACTTTCATTGCTAACGCAACAAAACGTGCCACGCATTCTTTATATGAAAATAACCTTAATGCCTAATCTTACGAAAAGGCAAAAAGGTTATTTTTTCTTTTTATTATATTTTTTCTCTAACAACTTTGCTGTTTCTGTCTTTGCATTATATATCGCTAAATAAGTAAATAATTCATAAATTGCCATTATTATAAAGAAACATATTATCAATATTGGATTATGAGTAATGTCATTTTTAAAACATTCTATTCCTTGTATAATTAAATATATTATTCCAAAGAATACTGTTGATAATGTAGTTGAATCATCAAATGATCGTTGTATTGTTTTTGATTCTTCGGTATCGGCATTTAATCCTCTTGCACTCCATTTTTGAATTACTGATAATAATACAACTAATAGAAAAGGAACAATAATCCAATATAATGAATAACCATATTTGTTCTTTAAAACTAATGCTAAAATTAAACTAACTATCATAAATATATTTAACAATATAATTACAAAATTTCTAATTTTATTTTTCCTTTGTTGCATTTTTATTTCTCTCCTTTACTTTTAAACTTTGTATAAGTTTGATAATTTCTTTTGATGAATTTACTTGATATTCAGTATCTTCTATTGTATGTACTAAAAGTTCTTCTTCAGCATCAGATGAAAAATCTTTTTCTCTTAATTTTGCTATACACGATCTAACTAAATTATTTGAATTTTCAATACTACCTAAAACATTTATTTCAGCTTCATTAAGTTCATTTAAATTCATTTTTTCGTAATAATCTTTGATAAAAGGATTTAAAGGACTAACTTCCATACCTAAACCAATTTTATACATCATATCATTGTAATTAAGATTTATATATCTACTAATCTTTCTTAACATTTTAGGATTTGGTATTGGTATCTCTCCTGATTCAATTTTAGATAATTGAGCGTTGCTTATATTAGCCATTTTAGCAAGTTGTCTTTGAGAAATATGTTCTTTTTCTCTTGCTTCGGCGATTATTTCACCGATAGTTTTTTCTTGCATTTTGAAACACCTCACAAATACATAATACCATATATGTTAAATAAAATCAACGTTAAAAGTACAAATGTTAAGAAAATTTAAAAAATAGTGTTGACAACTTCGTAATTATGATGTATATTGATAGTGTTAATTATTCTTAACATTAAAAATTATAATGTTAATGATATTTAAAAAGAGAGGAGGAAATAAAATGTATGAGGATAAAAAGACAACTAGACTTAACCAACCATAAGATATGGAAAGATAAGAATATCAAACCTGAAACAAAAGAGATATACTTCTATCTATATGTTGAGGGATTTGATAGAGATATTACCAATATCAATATTGGGAGGGTTCAAACAGAGTTCAAGAGTATAAAAAACCTAGCATTTAGGAAAAACTTACAACAACTAGAAAAATACAAATACATTAAGTTTAAAGAATATGCTAACGGATTATACGAATATCACATTTGCTAGAATAGAATAATCGCTAGTAAATAAGGTACAGTAAATGTTCGGAGATTTATGTTAGTACCTATTCTATAAAATATATAGAATAAACTAAACTTCAATCCTACGAAACGGGATTTAAAATAAGGTTTCAGGGGTATTATTGTCTTTTTTTGGATAGTAGCTTGTAGTAAATACGAGTTTTTTTGTTGAAAAAAATTAAAAAGAAAGGAGAATGCATATTGAGAAAATTAAAAAATAAAAACATTTTAAATAAGAAAGTATCGTATCAAGAAAAATTAAAAGAAAAAGAATACGAAATAGGTTTATAATTTATGAGTTGTATTTTGATAGATGATTCCATAGTAGCAAGTGATTTAATCAATTCAACAGATAAACTTGTATATGGTGTTATTACTTCACTAGCAAAGAATACAGGGTATTGTTATGCTAGTAATGATTATATTGGTAAAAAAGTTAATTTAAAGAAAAGGACAATAACAGATTCTATCAAAAGATTAAAGGAAGCTAACTATATAAGAGTTGAAACAATAAACTATCAAAGGCGTATCTATTTAGTATAGCAGTATTCTTCTATACCCTATGGCAGAATTTCGCTATACCCACTAGCATTATTCTTCTATTAAATAAATAAGAATAATAAATAAGTATAATATATAAATATTTTATTTAAATATATTTAAAGTAATTTAAAATCGTAAAAAAATTAAATAGAAAGGATTTGATAAATGAATTATGAAGATATAAACTTAAATGAGGTTATAATATCAGGAAAAATCAATGTTATTACTGATACAAACGATAAGTATATTAAGTTTAGTATTATTACTAAAAAATATACTTTAAATGAATGTAAAAATGTTTATGTAAGTTTAAATATATCAAGAGAGTTATACTATACTTTTCTTGATTATTTTTTTAAAGATAACAAAGTATTTATTAAAGGTTATCTTAATTCTTATATTGATAAAAGCAAAAAAATAAAGTCGTTTATCACAGTCACAGAAATATCTGATAATCCTGATGACATTTTAAAAGGTAGAAGTTCACCCCATATTAGATATGATCCTGATGGGGTACAAGTTTGGAATGGCAAAAGATGTGAGGCAAAAGAACCAACAGAAGATGAATTAAAACAAATGCAAAAAATGATTGATAGTATAACAAATGAAAGGAATGAGTGTAATATGTTAAGAAAGAGTTGTATTTAATATGAAAAAGGAGGGGTTTAATGATAAAAAACAATATTTTACAAAATAATTACAATGTTAGGACATATACATTTATAGAGGTGTCCTATGAAAGAAGAATATAAAGTAAATAATATATTTGATGAAGCGGGAATGACATTTAATGAGTTAATAAGCACATTTTTACTTTCTTTTCTAGATAAGGAGTTTAATATTTGTGAGAATAATGGTATAATAAATACCGATATAATCTCAAACTTATAGATTGGAGAGTTATGATAACAGATACAACCTATAAGGTAGGAATATATTTAAGATTATCTAGGGAAGATGAAAGGTTAGGTGAAAGTGGTAGTATCTCTACACAGAGAGATTTATTATTAAATTATATTAGAGATAATGACTTATTATTTGTTGATGAGTATGTTGATGATGGAGTATCAGGCACTACTTTCGATAGAGCAGGATTTAATCGTATGATTAAGGATTGTGAAGAGAAAAAGATAAATATGATTATTACAAAAGATACATCAAGACTTGGACGTGATCATATTGAATTTGGCTATTATGTTGAAAGATATTTTCCAGAACACAATATTAGATATGTAGCAGTAAATGATGGCGTAGATACTTTTAATCGCAATAATTCGGCAAATGATATGTTAGTATTTAAAAGTGCTTTTAATGATATGTATGTTAAAGATATATCAAATAAATTAAGAAGTTCACTTTATACAAAAAAAAGAAATGGTTTATTTGTTGGTTGCTATGCACCTTTTGGTTATAAAAAATCGAAAGACGATAAACACAAACTTGAAATAGATCCTGAATCAGCTAGTGTTGTAAGAAGAATATTTGATATGTTTATAAGTGGGAATAGTTTAACAGGGATTTGCGATATATTAACAAGTGAGCATATTAAAACACCAAGTATGTATAAGAATATGAAACTAGGACAAGAGAATGTTCATTATGGAGTATGGGCTACAAGAACAGTTGATAGTATTTTAAAAAATCCAACTTATATTGGTAATTTAACTCAATGTCGAAACAGAAAGGTAAATTATAAATCTAAAAAGATCGTTCATACAAAACCTAATGATTGGATTGTTGCCGATGGTGCAGTAGAGCCTATTATTGATAAAGAAACTTTTGATTTAGTACAAAAAATGTTTAAAAGCAATAAAAATCGAGGTATTAAAGGAAATGGCATAACTGATAAACTTTTGTTAAGAGGACTCATTTATTGTAAAGAATGTCATCACACAATGGGATTTAGAGAACACTTACAACAAACACAAAAATATGGATTAGTTCATAGAATTTATGGTAATTGTAATTATTGGGCAAAAAGAAAAAAGCAAAATGTTTGTACTCCACATTCTGTTAAGTATCAAGTTATAGAAGATATAGTCTTGGAAAATTTAAGAGAGATGGCAAAGAAATATTTAGATGAGAATAATTTAGAGACTATAATTAAAAACTCTGATAAATTAAAAAAGAAAAAAGAAAGTATAAAGCAAGAAATATTTAGATTAGAAAACAGTATAGAAACTCTTAATAGAAAGATTGATATGTGCTATAACGACAAATTAGATGGCAATATAACTTTGGAAATGTATAAAAGGACTTATAACAATTTAACATTAGAAATAAATGAATCAAAGAAAAAGAAAAAAGAATACGAAAAACTCTTATATGATTTAGACAATAATAAGTTAGTAAACGATAACTACTATCTAGATAAAATTAAAGAATTTTTAGAGATGAAAAATCCATCTCGTGCCTTAATCAGTTCACTAATTGATAGGATAGAGATAGATGAAGAAAAAAATATCGATATATATTATAAGTTTAAGTTAATTTAAAGGAGGTAATGGATGAGTCAAAACAAATTAGAAACAATTTCAAATTTATTTGAAGATAAAGAAATAAGAAGTGTATGGGACAAAGACAAAGAAGAATATTATTTCAGTATAGTAGATGTAATTAGTTCATTAACTGATAGTGATTATACTAAAGCTAGGAATTATTGGAAATGGTTAAAAGGTAAATTAAATGAAGAGGGAAGTCAGTTGGTTAGTATTACTAACCAACTGAAAATGAAAGCCAAAGATGGAAAATATTATAAAACTGACACATTAGATACAAAAGGCATATTTAGGCTTATTGAATCAATACCAAGTCCAAAAGCAGAGCCATTTAAATTATGGCTTGCTAATTTAGGTAGTGAGAGAGTTGATGAAGTGTTTGATCCTGAAATTGCTATTAACCGAGCAGTTGATTATTATAGAAAAAGAGGATATAGTGATAAATGGATTAAAGACAGATTAGATGGAATTGTTAAAAGAAAACAGTTAACTGATGTTTGGAAAGATGGAGGAATAACTGAAAATAAAGAATATGCTATTCTAACAAATGAAATATATAAAGAATGGTCTGGTATGAAAGCAAGTGAATATAAAGCATTTAAGGGCATTCGTAAAGAGTCTTTGAGAGATAATATGACAGATGTAGAAGTCCTTTTAACAGATTTAGGAGAAACAGCAACAAGAGAACTTGTTAGAAAGCATAAACCTTATGGTTTAGAACAAAACAAAAAAATAGCGAGAATGGGTGGCAATACAGCCAAAGTTGCAAGAATTGATCTTGAAAGGAAATTAGGCGAGAGAGTTATAACAAGTAATAACGCTTTAAACTATAAATATATCGATGAAAAAAAAGAAATAGATAATAAAAATAATTAAAAATAAGGTACTATATATAAATAAGGATAGAAAGTTTAAAACTTTGGTGAGTTATAGTTGTTACTCCATCACTTAACAAAAGTTTTAAGTTTCAAAGCGATTGGCCAAATAATAATTCACAGGTATATTTACTAGATTCATTAATAAGGGATATTAAAAATGATCAAGATAAAACATTTGAAGAAGTAACAAATGGTTACATAATTACTACTAAAGTAACATATCCTAATAATACTAACTTGGTAAAACAAAAGATTACTATAGATAAAGATTTAAATTTTAAAACAGTTGAAGTATTAGATAGTAATGATATACCACAAATGATTATGCAATTTAATAATATTGATTTAAAAGCTAATTTTGATGATAATTATTTTGATTTAGATAGTATTATTGAACAAATTGATATAGACCAAAACAATAATTCAAGTAATTCTAGTGAAGATGAGGAAACAAGTACCATTGATGATATTATTTATCCATTATATATTCCAACTGGCACAGCTTTAGTGGATAAAGAGAAGGTAAGTAAGACTGATGGTGAGAGAGTTATTTTAACTTTTGATGGAGAAAAACCATTCTTATTAGTAGAAGAAACTGCTAGTGTTGAAAAAGAATTCTCAATTGTTCCCACTTATGGCGAACCATTCTTATTAGCAGATACAGTAGGAGCCTTATCATCAAACTCTATTACTTGGGTTAGTAATGGAATTGAATATTACATTGTATCAGATGCGATGAGTCAAATAGAATTAATTGAAATAGCCAATTCTATAAGTGCTATTCCTACTATGAAATAAACACAAAATGTGTTTATTTTTTTTAGATAGAGTGTTATAATTCTAACTAGGTGAAGAAATTATGGCAAAAAGCACAAAAGTAAAGACAAAAAAGAATAAAAAAGTGATTGCAAATACCCAAGCCCATTATAATGAAGATGTGGTTAAAATGGTAAAAATAGGTGTTATCGTACTAATCTGTTTTGCAATTATTTATGTAATAACAGCAATAGTAAATGGCGAGTGGTTTAAAAAAGAACCTAAAGAAGAAGTAGAAATTCAAAATCAAGAAATCTTGATGGGAGAAACATTCTTAAAAAATGATAATGAATATATGATTTTATACTATGATTTTGATGATAAAATATATGCGGGACTTTATAATATGCTAGTGGATAATTATGGTTATTCAGGTAGTGATGTACCTATGTATACCGTTAATTTGGCTACTAATTTTAGTAAACAATATATGGCGGGTAGTGATGAAGGATCTAATAAAAATCCTACGAGTCTAGATAATTTAAAAATAAAAGGTGCTACTCTTATTAGAATAAAAGATAAAAAGGTAGTTAAATATCTTGAGACAAAAGATGAAATAAAAAATTATTTAGATGAATTAACTGATAATAAATAATAGTTATAAAGAGTATCGCTATGTTGTAAATTTTGGGTGCTAGTTATATAATAGTATAGTCGAGAGTGAATTTAGAAAGGATATCTTTAATT
>CANQGH010000014.1 GCA_947601845.1 uncultured Bacilli bacterium
AGTAGTGGAGTAACAGTTACAGATACTCCTATAGCAAGTGGAACAAGTGTAACCTTTAATGTAGACTTTAAACTTCCAGGAGATGAAATAATATATAAAGTAACAGTAGCTAATCAAGGAACATTAGATGCCATTATCCAAAATATTGCATCCAGTGAATTAGGAAGCGATGCGATTAAGTTTAAGATAGATGGAATAAAGATAGGAGATAAACTAGCTAAAAGTACAACAACTACTTTTAATATTACCATTAGTTATGATAGTAGTATTACTTCGCAACCAAGTCTAACGGATAATAAATTAACTTTAGATGTAACTTATGTTCAAGACTTAGGGAATAATATACCGAGTAGTGGTTTTGATATAACTCCAATAAGATTATCAAGAAAGATATTACAAGATAATACACCTCAAAGTGATACTAGTATTGATTTTAGTAAGATAAGTAGTGATAGTAATGGTAAAGGGTTATATTACACAAATAAAAATACCGAAGATGGAAAGACAACTTACTATTTTAGAGGAGATGTTAAGAATAATTATGTATATTTTGCAGGATACTATTGGCGAATAATAAGAATAAATGAAGATGGCAGTGTAAGACTTATATATCAAGGAACCAGTCCTTCTGCAACAGGAAGTAATGCGCACGTAGGAACAAGTGTTTTTAATTCAATGATTGGTGATAATGCTTTTGTTGGTTATATGTATGGAAAGCCAACTACCTATAGTGATGGATATAGTAACGCTAGTGGTTGGGCAATGGCGAGTTCAACAGGGACTGTAAAAATGTCAAAGACTTATTCTTTTGATAAAACAACAGGAATATATACATTAACTGAACCAGTAGATGGGAAATATACAAGTGACTATTATAATTATTATACATGTACTTCACAAAGTATAACATGTGTACATATGCTAAAATTAACAGAAGCAAGGCAAGATGAAAATACATACCAAGTGTGGGCTGCCGAAATGCATTCAGGATATTATTCCACATCTTACGAACAAGCTCATAAAAACGAAGTAGATTCTACTATTAAAACATATTTAGAGAATTGGTATCAAAGTCGCTTATTAAAATATGATGCTTATATAGCAGATACAGGTTTTTGTAATGATAGAAGTATATATAGTGGAAATGGTATAGGAAGAACAACTACCTATTATGGTCCAGCTGGAAGATTATTTTATAACAAGACACCTCAATTTGCATGTCCAGAACCACCACACGACTTATTTACGGTAGATAACGATAAAGGAAATGGAATGTCTAAATACAAAGTGGGATTAATAACCAATGATGAGGCTGCCTATGCAGGTGGAGTATATAATGTAGCAAATAGTAATTATTATCTGTATACTGGAACCTATTATTGGACCATGAGCCCCTTCTGTTTCAACTCTGGCAGTTCTGTAGTACACGATTTGCGAGTTGATCCGACTGGAGTCCTACGCAGCTCGTATGTTTGGGATGATCTCGGTGTGCGCCCCGTCATCAATCTTAATCTTAACGTAGAAGTAACAAGTGGTAACGGAACTAGCAGTAGTCCATATACGATAAAAATTAATTAAAGTAACGATTGGAAAAATTCGTTACTTTTTTTATAAGAATGTTTACTAATATTGACAATTTTATATTACATAATTGTCATATATACTAGATTATTGTCCCAATTGTTAAGAAATGTATTATAATATATAGATGATTTCATTAGGAGGAGCTATGGCATATATTGAGTTTAAAGATGTAAGTAAGACTTATAAAACAGGTGAAATAGAAATTAAGGCCTTAGATAAGGTTTCTTTTCAAATAGAAAAAGGAGAACTTGTTGTTATTTTAGGTCCATCAGGGGCAGGGAAAACCACTTGTTTAAATATTTTAGGGGGAATGGATGATGCTAGCCGTGGTCATATTATAGTTGATGGTAATAATATTGAAAAATTAAAAGGTAGAGCGCTTACTAAATATCGCCGTAACGATATTGGGTTCGTTTTTCAATTTTATAATTTAATTCAAAATTTAACAGCACTAGAGAATGTCGAATTAGCTGTTCAATTGTGTAGTGACCATCTAGATCCTAAGGATATATTAGAAAAAGTAGGGCTTAAAAAGAGATTAAAAAATTTCCCATCACAACTTTCTGGTGGTGAACAACAAAGAGTATCTATTGCAAGAGCCATAGCCAAAAATCCTAAATTACTTTTATGTGATGAACCAACAGGGGCCTTAGATTATAAAACCGGTAAACAAATTTTAAAATTATTAGAAGATGTTTGTAGACGTGAAAAAATGACGGTCGTTATTATTACCCATAATAGTGTGATTGCTGATATGGCGGATAAAGTTATCAAATTTAACAGTGGTAAAGTGCAAGATATTATCATTAATAAACATCCTAAATCAATAGAGAAAATTGAGTGGTAATTATGAAAAATAAGTTATTAATAAGTAGTTTTAGAAAAATTTGGCATTCTAAGAAAAAGTTTTTATCGCTTTTATGCCTAGCACTTTTAGGAGTAGGTTTTTTCGCGGGTATTAAAGCAACAAGCCCTGATATGACTAAGACTTTAGATAAGTATTTAAAAGATAATAATGTTTACGATATAGAAATTACATCCACTTTAGGACTTACTGATAGTGATATTGAGGAGCTTAAGAAGTTAAATATTGCTAAAGAGATAGTAGGTAGTAAATATACTGATGAAATAATAACCGTTAAAGATGTTAGCAAAACAGCAAGGATACTAAGTCTTACTGATATTAATAAAGCTATTTTAAAGGAAGGTACTCTTCCTAATAAAAAGAATGAATTAGTAGTAGAGGAGGCTTTCTTAGAGGATAATGAATTATCAATTGGTGATGTTATTAAATTAGATAGCACTAATCTTTCTACCAATATTTTCAAAATAGTAGGTGTAGTAGAAAGTCCTATTTATTTTACTAGTTATCGTGGAACTACTAATGTTGGTAGTGGCGAACTTAATTATTATTTTTATACTATAGAAGAGGCTTTTTCGACCGATTATTATACCAATATTTATTTAACTCTTAACCAAACTTCTAGTTTAATTACCGATAGTAGTGAATATCAAAAAGAAGTAGAGTCTATTATAGCTAAAATAGATACAATTAAAGAAAAACAAGAAGATGCAAGATTTAATAATTTATTTGGTGATACAATTAAAACTTTGGAAAATAATCATTTACCAGTCAATATGGATAATTTTCCTAGTTCTACTTGGTATTTATTTGATAGAACAGATAATAATGCCTATATTACTTTTACTGATTCTGCCCAAAGTATTAAGAAAATTGGTAGTGTTTTTCCTTTAATATTTTACTTAGTAGCTATTTTGATAAGTTTAGTATCCATGTCTAGAATGGTAGAAGAAGAACGCCTAGAAATAGGTACCTTAAAAGGTTTAGGCTTTGCTAATTACCATATTTATATTAAGAATTTGTTGTATGCTTTTTTAGCTACTACTATAGGTGGCTTTATAGGTATGTTTATTGGTTTTAAAATAATTCCTAGTATTATATGGAATATATATACTAATATGTTTAGTATTTCTAATTTTGTAGTAGAGTTTAACTTCTATTATGGAAGTATTGGTTTATTTATTGCTCTTCTTTGTATATGTGGTTCATCGATTATTACTACTTATAATATTTTAAGAGAAAAACCTAGTGAATTGATGCGCCCTAAAGCTCCTAAGATAGGTAAAAAGATTTTTTTGGAGCGATTTAAATTTTGGGATAAATTGCGTTTTTCAACTAAAATATCTATTCGTAATATTTTTAGATATAAGAAAAGAATTATTATTACTATTATTGGTTTAGCAGGTTCAACGGCTTTATTGTTAGTAGGATTTGGACTTAAAGACTCTGTTACTGATATTGTTCGTTTTAACTATAACAATGTTTTTATATATGATAGAATGCTTTACTTAGCTAATAATGATTTAGATGAATTAAATAAATTATTGGATAGTAATGATACTATAACTGATAAAGTAGAAGTAAGATATGAAGTAATTAATTTATACAATCAAAATAAGGACAGTTTAGAAGTAAACTTGATTGTGCCTCAAAATGAAGAAGAATTGAGTGGTGTTATTAAATTAAATGATATTAATAATAAGAAGAAGGAAGTAACAATTAAGGATGATTATATTATTTTAAGTGAGAAATTAGCTAAGATGTTAAAAGTTAAAGTAGGTGATAAGGTACTACTACTAATTGATGATGAATATAAGGAAATAGAGGTTTCTAATATCGTTGAAAATTATATTAGAGATTATGCTTATTTATCTCTTAACAGTTACAAGAAGTTATTTCAAGAATATTCTACTAATGTTATTTTAATTAATAATAATGATGATTATAATGAGCAGTTTGATGAGGAAATTATTAAGAATACGAGTGTGGCTAATCTGATTAAAACAACCGATACTTCTAATTTAATTAGTGATATTTTATCATCATTAAACTCTGTTGTTGCGGTGTTAATAGTATCTTCAGCTCTCTTAGCATTTGTTATTTTATATAATTTATCATCAATTAATATTAGTGAAAGAAAAAGAGAAATATCTACTTTAAAAGTATTAGGTTTTTATGATGAAGAAGTTGATAGATATATAACTAATGAAAATTACTTTATTACGATTGTGGGTATTGTTTTAGGATTAGTCGCAGGACTTTATTTATGTCATTATGTTATATCTACCTGTGAGATGGAATATGTTATGTTTGTAAGACATATTAAACCTTTTAGTTATATTATATCGGTGATTATTTCGATTATTTTTACGGTTATTGTTAGTAGAATAACCCATTATAATTTAAAGAAAATAGATATGGTTGAATCTTTAAAAAGTAATGAGTAATATTCTAGAAAATATGTTACAATTAAAGTGTAATAAATTAATAAAGTAAGAAGGAGAATAATCATGTTAGAAGGAAAAGTAGCTATTATTACTGGTGGAACAAGAGGAATTGGTTTGGAAACGGTTAAATTATTTAAAGAAAATAAAGCCGAAGTTATTTTATTTGGTTCTAGGAAAGAAACCGTAGATAAGGCTCTTGCTTCTTTAAAGGAGGAAGGAATAATAGTAGATGGGTATTATCCTAATCTAAATAGTGTAGAAGAGGTAAATAGTGTTATAGACTGTATTAATACTAAGTATGGACATATTGATATTTTAGTTAATAATGCCGGTATATCTGCTAATAAAAAAATAGAGGATACTACTTATGAGGAATTTGTTAATATTATTGATTTAAATGTTAATGCAATATTTAATTTATCTAAGGCCGTAGTACCATATATGAAAAAAAATAATAGTGGAGTTATTTTAAATACTAGTTCAATGGTTAGTATTTGTGGTCAACCATCAGGGGTAGGTTATCCCGCTAGTAAGTCAGCTGTAAATGGCATGACTCTTTCTTTAGCAAGAGAACTTGCACCATTTAATATTAGAGTTAATGCGGTAGCGCCAGGTATTACTAATACTGATATGGTTGCTAAATTACCTAAGGAAATGATGGAGCCATTAATTAAAACGATTCCTTTAGGAAGAATTGGCGAACCTCGTGATATTGCTAATGCTTTCTTGTTTTTAGCAAGTGATATGGCTAGTTATATTACGGGTGTAGTTTTATCGGTGGATGGCTTAGCAAGAAATTAAGATGCAAAGTCATCTTTTTTAAATATTAACTAGTAGAAATGAAGATATTTGTGTATAATAAAGGTATAAAAGGAGAATATATATGGAAAAAGCTAAAGTTTATTTTACTAGGGAAATAACTAGTGAAAATATCATTAAATTATTTGAATTACTTGATAAAAAGTTACCAGGCAAGGTAGCTGTAAAGGTGCATTCTGGAGAAAAAGGAAATCAAAATTATTTACGTCCTCTATTCTTAAAACCAATGGTGGAAGACGTTAATGGAACTATTGTCGAATGTAATACTGCTTATGATGGTGAAAGAAACACAACTGATAAACATATAAAATTAATGGAAGAGCATGAGTGGAGTAAATATTTTGATGTAGATATTATGGATAGTGAAGGAGATTTTACTCTTGAAATACCTAATGGTAAAGTAATTAAGAAAAATTATGTAGGTAATAACTTAAAAAATTATGATTCAATGTTGGTTTTATCACATTTTAAAGGACATCCGATGGGTGGATATGGTGGAGCTTTGAAACAATTATCAATAGGTGTGGCTTCTAGTAAGGGTAAAAGATATATTCACTGTTGTGGACATGATGGCAGTTATGATGATATGTTTCATCAAGATCAAGATAGTTTCTTAGAATCGATGGCTGATGCTGCATCATCAGTAGTTAATTACTTTAAGGGAAATATCGCTTATATTAATGTAATGTGTAATATGTCCGTTGATTGTGATTGTTGTGCAGTAGCAGAAGATCCTTGTATTAAAGATATTGGTATTTTAGCTTCAACTGACCCTGTAGCTATTGACCAAGCATGTATTGATTTAGTTAAGGAATCTAATGATCCAGGAAGAGATCATCTACTTGAAAGAATCAATTCTCGCCATGGTACGCATACTATCGATAGTGCGGCATCACTAGGGTGTGGTACTAAAGAATATGAATTAATTGAGGTTAAATAAATCTAAAACATATTATTTTGCTATCAAAAACATATAAGAAGTAAAGGTTGTGTCATATATTATGAAGACAAAGAAAAATAGATTATTAGTTATTATTGTAGCCATAATTATTCTTTTCGCATTAGTAATAAGTTTTATAATTCCTGTACGAACTGAAGAAGAGTGGGTTAATGATGATGCGATAGCAGAGGTTGGTCATTATGCTACAATTTATTATAATTTATATGGAATAAAGATAAAAGAAAAATAATAGTAAAGTGAAAAATAATAAGAAAGATTTAAAAGCAAATAATGGAAAATTTGCTTTTTTTATTTAAAAGTGGTATAATATGAAACCAATTAAGGGGGATATTTTATGAATAAAAAAAGATTACTTGCTTATTTGACAAGTTTAAGTGTCTTATTAAGTACTGCTGCTTGTAATAATAGTAATACTAATAATCAAGATAATGATCTAGAAATGACAACATTAGAAGAGGTAATTAATAGTAGTAAACCAGTCGTTACAAGCGAAAATAGTACAACATTTAGTCAAACAGAAAAACCAAATACAAGTAGTACTACTAATGATAATACTACTAATGTAGTAACTACTAATGGAACGACATTAACGGAAGGTAAAGATAATCCAGCTCTAGTAGGGCCTCCAGTAGTTGAGCCTGTAGAAAAATCCATTACTATTACGGCTGTTGGTGATTGTACTTTAGGGCGTGATGATAGAGGCTCATACGATTATTCATTACCATATTATTTAGAAAAAAATAATAATGATTATAGTTACTTTTTTAAGGGTGTTTACGATATTTTAAGTCAAGATGATCTTACTATTGCTAATCTTGAAACAACCTTTACTGATAGTACTAAGCGTGCTGATAAACAATTTACATTTAAAGGACCTAGTGACTATACTAATATCTTAACAAGTGGTAGTGTTGAAGCTGTTAATTTAGCTAATAATCATACTAAAGATTATTTACAGAAAGGTTATGATGATACCCTTGCTGCCTTAGAAAATTCACCAGTAAAATATTTCGGTAATGGTATATATAGTATTATGGAAATTAAAGGTGTAAGAATAGGAATGTGTGGTATTCAAGGATGGGGTTCTTCATCAGCTTGTAAAGATATTGATAAGGCTATGGAATATTTTAAAGCTAATCAAACAGATTTAGAAATATTTAGTTTTCACTGGGGCGTAGAAAGAGATTATAAGCAGAATGATACTCAAGAAAAGATAGCTAGATACGCAGTTGATAGTGGGGCTGATCTTGTTTTAGGTCATCATCCTCATGTTTTACAAGGAGTAGAATATTATAACGGAGTATATATAGTATATTCTTTAGCTAATTTTGTCTTTGGAGGAAATAAAAACCCAAGCGATAAAGATACAATGGTTTTCCAAATAACATTTGATTATGAAGATGAAAAATTAGTAGGAACAACACCTAGAATTATTCCTACTTCAGTATCATCTACTACTAAACGTAATGATTATCAACCAACCGTACTTGATGGTGATGAACGTGAAAGAGTATTGAAAAAAATCTTAAAATCTAGTACTAATTTTAACTATAATGAGTAGTCTATAAGAAAGAATTTAGAAAAAGGAATGATAGCATTTATATCATTCTTTTCTTTTGGTTTATCATTATTATTTTGTTATATTTGTTGAAATCCACTTCTATTTATGTTATATTTTAAATGTAGTAAAAAAAATAAAAAGCTTTGAACTTTTAGTGTTTTATTTCTCTACATGATGATATTAACTTGACAAATGAGAGGTGGTTTAGGTGAAAAAGAAGATTTTTGACATAATTTTAGTTAGTATATTATCATTATTATTTACGATTGCTAATAGTTATAGTGCCAATTTTAAAGTTGCTGATTTTTTAGCGTTTTTTGCATTATCAGAGGTTATATTTTATTTCGTGTGGAATAAATTAGATTTATTGAAATTTGGTAAGGAAAAAGCTAACGTATCTAAAAAGGAAATGTGGATATTTGCAGGATTAATTGCTTTCGCATTATTAGTATCTCTAATCGCATATTATCCAGCATATTCTACTGTCGATACGGTTGTTCAATGGAATCAGGCTCAAACCGGTATTTATTACAATTGGCATCCAGTTATGCATACTTTAATATTTTGCAAACTTCCATCACTTTTTTATAATAACATTTTGTCATCCGCTATTTTTCAAATAGGAATAATTTTTGCAATATTAGTGTATTTTAGCTATTTCTTACGAAAGAATTTCTTAAATTTCAAACAAACAATATTTGTTTTAATTACCATTATATTTAATCCATTATTTATAAAATATAGTGTTACTATTTGGAAAGATGTTGCATATTCATGGGCTATCTTTTTGGGAACCATATTCTTAATTAATATTGTTATTACCAATGGAGAATGGATTTCAAAATTTAAAAATAAAGTATGGTTTATAGTTGCTGGATTAGGTGTATTGTTCTTTAGACACAATGGAATAGTTCCATTCACCATTATGTTTATAGCATTAAGTATATTCTATCCTAAAACAAGAAAGTTCTATATAGTGACATTAATATTAACATTAGCAGCCAATTTTATCATTACAGGTCCAGTATATGAACTTTGCGGTATAGACAGTAAAACCGGTGGTAAATCAGAAATGTTAGGAGTAGTAGGGGGACAGCTTGCTTATTACTATAACAATGGTGTAGATTTTACCAAAAAAGAGATAAAAATATTAGATAGTGTCATACCAATAGATAATTGGAAAGAGTACTATGATAATCCTAGAAACTTTAATTATATAAAGTGGACTTCTAGTGATTTTACTAAACTAGCAGATAAACATTTTAATGAATTTGTCGGCGTATGGTTTAATAAATCCATCCATAATCCATTAATGTTTGGTGCATCTTTCTTAGTTATGACAAGTCCAATATATGAGATATCACCATATTTTTCTGATGTCGATTATGCATTATTATTGTATGAAGAGACTGAACTTTATCGCAAAGGGGCATTAGAAAATATTAGTAATTATATGTTTGAAAGAGTAGTTACCTATAACAATGCCGTTACTAATACACCATTACGTGTATTATTTGTGAATATTGGACAAGGTTTATTTGTTATTATGGTGGCATTGGCCTTGGTGTTTAAACGGGCTAAATATGATATGAAAAAATTGATACCATTTACTTTAGTACTAATTAATACTACGGTCATAATGTGTCTTATAACAGGCGAGGAATACAGATATGTGTATGCCCAATCAATATGTGCTATGCCGCTGCTTATATATGGATTATCTAGTTATGTATATGAAGATGAAAATAAATTAAGGCCATTTATTCATAAAGCTTTCTTTGCTAAAACTAATAGTACTTTAATACAGTTTGTTAGGTATATATTTGTAGGAGGTATAGCTGCTCTAGTTAATATAGGTGGCTTATATATCTTGACAGAGGGCTTTAATATATATTATTTGATTTCTAATATTTTGGCGTTTATCGTAGGATTGCTAGTTAACTATGCATTAAGTAAAAAAATGGTCTTTCAAAATGAAACGGCTATAAAGCGTGAAAAAGAATTTATGGTCTATGCGACTATTGGAATAATAGGTTTAGGATTAGATACTATATTTATGGGTATCTTTACTTCCATTCTATCTATTTACTATATGTTAAGTAAAATTATATCAACCATATTAGTATTTATTTGGAATTTTGTAGCAAGAAAGGTATTCTATAAAATTGTTAAATAGAAGTTTGAGGTGTTTATGAAGAAGAAGAAAGTAGTTATTATAGGAGCAGGTCCAGCAGGACTTACGGCCGGTTATGAATTATTAAAGCAAAGTAAAGATTATGAGGTTACTATTTTAGAAGAATCTAATGATATTGGTGGTATTTCTAAAACGGTTAAATATAAAGGTAACAGAATGGATATTGGTGGACATCGTTTCTTTTCTAAAGATAAAAATGTTACTAAATTCTGGGAAGAGATTATGCCATTACAAGGATATCCTTCTTTTGATGATGAGGAATTAGGGCGAAGTAAGAAATTAAAAGATGGAGGCCCTAACCCTAATAAAGAAGATTGTGTCATGTTAATAAGGGGTAGGGTATCAAGAATATATTATTCTAAAAAATTCTTTGATTATCCTATCAGTATGAAATTACAAACCTTTAAAAATTTAGGAGTAGGTAGAACATTTGTAGCGGGATGTAGTTATTTGAAGTCAACTATTATTAAAGAAAAAGAAGATTCACTAGAAAACTTCTACATCAATCGTTTCGGTAAGAAATTATATAGTATGTTTTTTGAAAAATATACGGAAAAATTATGGGGAAGACATCCATCACAAATATCAAGCGATTGGGGAGCGCAAAGGGTAAAAGGATTATCTATTTCGGCAGTCATCAAAGATATGTTTAAGAAGTTGTTTCACATTAATAATGGTAAAGTAGAAACATCATTAATTGAAGAATTTTCTTATCCTAAATATGGACCAGGACAATTATGGGAATTAGTTGCTACTAAATTTGAAAAGATGGGTGGTACGTTACTAAAAAATCATAAAGTTGTTAAAATTAATCAAAAGAAAGGTAAAATTACTTCTATTATTTGTGAAGTAGATGGAAAAGAAAAAGAATTTAAAGCGGATATTTTTATTTCCAGCATGCCTTTAAAAGATTTAATAAGTGGTATGAATGATGTTCCTAAAAAGATTAGAGATATTGCTTTAGGGCTTCCTTACCGTGACTTTGTTACGGTCGGACTATTAGTTAAAAAGTTGAATTTAAAGAATAAAACGAATATTAAAACTTTAGGTAATATTGTTCCTGACTGTTGGATTTATGTTCAAGAACCAGATGTTAAATTAGGAAGAATTCAAATTTTTAATAACTGGAGCCCTTATATGGTAAAAGATGCTAAAAATACGGTTTGGTTAGGGCTAGAGTATTTTTGCAATGAGGGTGATGATTTTTGGAATATGAGTGACCAAGAATGTATCGATTTTGCTAAAAGCGAATTAATTAAAATGGGTATTATTACAAAAGATGATGTGCTAGATGCTCATCGTGAAAAAGTAAAGAAAGCTTATCCAGCTTATTTTGATACATATAAAGATATTGATGAATTAATTAAATATTTAGATACTATTTCTAACTTATATTGTGTAGGAAGAAATGGTCAACATCGATATAATAATATGGATCATTCGATGGTGACATCATTCGAGACTGTTAATAATATTGTCAATGGAGTAACAGATAAAAGTAATATTTGGAATGTTAATACCGAAAAAGAGTATCATGAAGAAAGTCATGAAAATTAGTTTATAAAATGAGGAGGTAGTATCTAGACATACTACTTTTTCTATCTTAGTGTCTAGTTTTACTTGATAATTCTTACTATATGTCATGTTAATAGCTACTTGTTTTAGTTATGATTAATTAGAAAGGAGAAAAGTATGAATCAAAAAAATGTAGGTAAATTCATTGCTGAAATGCGTAAAAAGAAAGGATTGACACAGGAAGAATTGGCCGAAAGATTGGGCGTTAATAGTAGGAGCGTATCGCGTTGGGAAACTGGTAGATGCATGCCGGACTTATCACTTTTATCTCCACTTAGTAAAGAATTAGATATTAGTATTAATGATTTAATTAGTGGTGAAGAGATAAAGGATGAAGAGTATCAAGACAAATTTGAAGAAAATGTTATGGATGTAGTCTCTAAAGTTGAGAAGAAAAATAATATTTATAATATTATAACTAATCTTCTTATAGGTATTATTGTTATATTTTCCCTTTTCTTTATGGCGTGTATCTTTTATGTCAAAGTTCCATTTATAGTTAAGTATGATAAAGAGAAAATGGAAGTACTAAGATTTGATAAATACCCTAGTGGTGGTACCCTAACTTTTTACACATCATATAGTGGTACCATTAACCGCTTAGCAACTAGTTATAAAAAAGGCGATGAAGAAATAGGACTAATTTTTGTGCATATGCATAGGACATTACAAGACATCCATAATGATTCTAGTATTATTTCTGATTATAAAGATGTTGACTTACAACAGAAACCTTATACTCACTCTATATCGGTAGATGAAGATAGCTTTCCTGCCCATTATAAAGTGTATTATACTACGGTTAGTTTTAAGGAAATTGCTAAAGCAACCAATGACAAATTACAATTTTTCATTGATAAATCTTATTTGATGTTTGAAAAAAATTAATTATGTCAAAATGAACTGTTAATAGTTCATTTTTTGTTGGAATACTTTATTTTTTCTTGTTTGATAATGATTTATGTGATAATATATGAATGAATATATAAATTGCTCCATGGCCAAGTGGTAAGGCATCGGACTCTGACTCCGAGAGCGTTAGTTCGAATCTAACTGGAGCAGCCAAAGGAAAATAATTTATTTATATAGAAAGAAGGATAAAGATGGAGTATAAAGAGTTAGCTGATTTGATTTTTCCTAATGTTAAAGATGCTAGTTATTATGAAGAAAAATATCCCGAAAGAGACCTAAAAGAGGGCGCTATGGTAACTAGGTTTGCTCCAAGTCCAACAGGATTTGTTCATATGGGATCTTTGTATACATCTTTCTCAGCTATTACGCTAGCTAGGCAATCAGGAGGAGTAGTATATCTTAGAATTGAGGACACTGACCAAAAAAGGGAAGTAGAAAATGGGGTAGAAGGAATTATTAATGATTTTAATAATTTAAAAATCTATTTTGATGAAGGACCTACGCAAGGTGGGAACTATGGCCCTTATATTCAAAGTGAAAGACGAGATATTTATCAAAGTTTTGCTAAAAAATTATTAGAAGAAGGCAAAGCTTATCCTTGTTTTGCTACGGAAGAAGAATTAAAAAACTTAAGAGAGATGCAAGAATTAAATAAAGAACGTATAGGTTACTATGGTAGTTGGGCTAAATATAGAAACTTACCAGTCGAAGAGGCCATTAATAAAATAAAAAATGGCGAAGACTATATTATTAGATTAAAGTCGCCAGGCGATTTTAACAATAAAATTATTTTAGATGATTGTATTAAAGGAAAAATAGAAATGCCAGAAAATGATATGGATATTGTAATTATTAAATCTGATGGTCTTCCTACTTATCATTTTGCTCATGCCGTAGATGACCATTTAATGCGTACTACCCATGTTATAAGAGGTGATGAATGGGTATCTTCTTATCCTATTCATAAACAATTATTTGAAGTATTAGGTTTTAGGGAACCAAAGTATGCTCATATTGCACCCCTTACTATAAAAGAGGGGACAACCATAAGGAAATTGAGTAAGAGAAAAGATAAAGAAAGTGCCATTAGTTTTTATAATAAAATTGGTGTTCCTGATGAAGTAATAAAACTTTATATAGCTACAATTAATAATTCTAGTTTTGAAGAATGGTATATTGCTAATCCCGATAAAACGATTGATGATTATGAATTTACTTTTGATAAAATGCCAATTGGTGGTAGTTTGTTCGATTTAGATAAATTAATGAGTATATCTAAAGTATATTTTAGTAAACTTACAGCGCAAGATATTTATAAACGTACTTTAGAGTATTCTAAAGAATATGATCAAGAGTTTTATGAATTAATCAAAGATGATTCTAATTATTTAACATCATTATTAAATATTGAAAGAAATATTGAACGTCCACGAATGGATATTGGTAGTTATAGTGATGTTAAAAAAGAATTTTGGTATATGTTTGATACCTTATTTACTAAAGTAGATAAACCTTATCAAGATGTATCTTATCCTTATGATATAACTTTTATCAGAGATTATTTTACTAAGGTTTATAATGAAGAAGACAATGAAGAAGAATGGTTCAATAAAGTAAAAGATTTTGCAAGTAGTGTTGGATTTGCTATTAACCGTAAAGAATACAAAGAAGACCCAACCAAATTCTTAGGCAACATCGCTGACTTTTGTAGTATTATTAGAGTCATGTTAACTACTTCTAATATGTCACCTAATATGTATGATTTATTAAAAATATATGGAAAAGATAAATTATTACAACGCCTAGATATATTCTTAAAAGATGTCAATAATTAAAAACAAAGAGATTCAAGTTATTTTGAATCTCTTTCTTTATTTTGTAATAATATGATTAAATATAGAACTGGTAATAAATACACATATGAACTCATATACCTAAATGCCGTGGATAATGGACTTGCTATCATTAAGATTAACCATACGGCTATTAGGGGACTAGTTAACAATAAATATGGGTATTTATGTTTATGAATTATATATAATACCAAAATCATTAATATCCAAAAGCAGGTACCACTGTTAAAATAAGTGGTCGTTTTATTATAAAAACTTTCTAAAGCCTTTTGGATACTTAATGGCCATATATTTTTGTTATGCATTTCTCTAAAATCAGTAAAATTATTTAGATTAAAACCACTAAACCCTAAAAATCTACTTTGATCATTTATAAACTTACTAGGTGCATAATTACCATAGGTAGTAAGTAAATAACTTTTAACATATCCTTCAAAATTATATGGTAACACTTTAAACCATACTTTTAAAAACTCTATTTTAGTATCATTTAAATATAAGCGATTAAACTCATTATCCCATTTAATATTATCGACAAAATAAGGATGATATTTAGTTTTAAAATTTTCGATAGTAAACATTTGATTTAAATAATCTAAATCTTTATCACTAATTTTTCCATCAGTACTAATAACATACGCAATTTGTTGAAGGGGAATAGCCATCTTCTCTTGAAATAGTGCCTCATCAATATTAGGCATCATGCTAATGGCAACATTAGATAGTATAATTACGATTAATGATAAAAGCCACTTTTTATAATAAGATTTGTAGATTATAAATAATAATGCTAGTAGAAGTATAACTAGGTATAGACCGTTACTTCTTATAAGGGTAGTAATAGTAAGAATAATAATAGTAAATATAGAATTCTTTTTATCTTTAATCCATTCACCTTTAGTAACAATAAGATTATATAGTATAGGAACATATAACAATAGAATAATATTAAATACGGAATCTTTAATAATAGCGGTATTATAATTAGCCACGATTGGTAAGATGGTGTAATAAATAATGATAATGATAGTGGCTATTTTACTCTTAAAGGTTTTATCAAACCAATTAATAATGCAACTTAAAATAAAACTTATGATTATTAATTGAATAAATGAAATTAAGAAGAAAGATAAATTCATATTATTTAATATCTTATAAAAAATTCTATATGGTACGGCAATTAATAGATTATATAACAAAGGATTTTTATTAGCTACCCCCATAGGTGATGTTAATATATCAAAAGTATCTGTCATAGCGCTTCCAGGATAATAAGTAATTAAGAAGATTAAACCCGAAATAAAAATACAAATAAAACTAATTATAAATATATTTAATTTAGAAAAGGCTTTTTCTTCCTTTTTTATATGAAGATGATTTAGTAACCAAAATAATAATTCTAAACCAATGACAATAGGTATACTTAGTAACAATGCTTTTAAAAAGTACCAACCATTAAAATGAAATTGTTTAATAAAGGTTGTTGGTATACTAGATATATCAAATTTAATCTCTTTCATTAATATTAAAGTACATGATAATAAATAACTAATAATAAAGGTACAACTATAACTTATCATATTTTCTTTTTTTATTTTCATAACAACACTCCTCTTTACTTAATTATAACAGAATATTAAAAAAGTAAATACCCTGTGATAAAGAAATTACTCATATATTGGCAAAGTCAATATATTATAGTGGGAATGATTAATAGAAGATTATTTAGTAAACTTGAGTAAGATTTGTTTATGCATTTTCATAAAAAGTTTTTATATGATTTACTAATTTCTTCTTATAATCACAACCAAAGTAACTAAATTACTTAATCATTTTTAAGAAATGGAGGGTAAAAAAATATGAAAGAATATGCCATATATCCATTTAGATATATGAACATAACCCAAAGACATGATCAAGGAAATCATGCCCCACATTGGCAAGGAGTAACTAATTGGAGTGATAAACCTTGGGATGAAGCATGTCAAGATGTGGGAAGAAGTTATTTTGAACCACAAAATGATTTTATTATCGAAGAAGTTTTAGGTTTAAATGATGATCTTACTACTAATACGGTTAGACTAAAATCCGTAAATAAACTATATATTCCTTATAAAAGCGAACCCGACTATTTATATGTAACTCTAACCCATATGAATGAAGATAATTTAAGACAAGTATCCCAAGGTCAAATACTAAAAAAGGGTACAAAAATACTTTTAGAAGGTACTGATGGCTATGCGACTGGGAACCATTTTCATACTACGGCCAATCTTGGTAAGTATTATGGCTTTTTAAAGAATAATAATGGTAAATGGTGCTTTACTTATGAAAAGTCACTATTACCTAATGAAGCCTTTTATTTAGATAGTAGTTATACTGATGTGATTTATTCTAGAGAATATGCTTTTCAACCAGTACCTAAAGATGAAGGGGTAGGTCTACCAGTCACAAGAGATGATGCGGTTAACCAAATCGAAGTAAAAGTACCAGAATTATATTGTAGAGAGTATCCTGGATTACAAAGTAAAATATTAGGTTTTACTAAACAAGGAATATATAATTATACTGATAAAGAAGAAAAAGACAATTATACTTGGTATAATATTGGAGTAGGTTGGATAGCGTATGATTCGGCCTGGTGTAATTTGTATCCTAAAAAAGAAAAAGAAGTTATCCCACCAATAGATAACCCAAAAGATGAAGAAGTAAGTAATCCTAGAGAAGAAGATACTAATTCATCACGTAATATATTTACCAAAATAAAAGACATCATTATTAAAATAATCAAGAAAATATTATCATTATTTAACTAAAAGAAAAGGGTAATATGAACCCTTTTCTTTAATTATTTGTTGTCATCTTCTTTTCTTTTATTTTTCATTAGTTCAATGATAATATCATTCTGTTCAATAATGGTTCCAATTCCATAAACATATAAACAAACTAAGAAAGTGCTTCCCCAACAAGTAATAGTAGATAAGAATGTCTTTTGACTTATTCCTAAAACAATACCCCCAACAAAACCAATTATGGCTATAACCATAGCAGCATTTTGCCATCCATTATTTTTCATTATTTTACTCCTTCTTTATTTAATAAAAACCAAGCTAACTAAATGAGCTCGGTTATATTTTATATGGTGACCTGTATGGGACTTGGACCCATGAATATCGCCTTGAGAGGGCGACGTGTTAACCGCTTCACCAACAGGCCATTACATCAAAGACAAGTATATTCTAGCATATAACTTAATGTTTGACAATCATGAAATCAATATTTTAAAATTTATTACAAAACTATTTTAGTAACTATTGTCAAATAAATATTTATACCATATAATAAAAATATATTAAAAGAGAGATGTTTTTTATGGCTTTACAAGATGAATCAGTAAATATTAATAATATTTTAGACAGTGTTTTAATTTATGAAGATAAAAATACTTTTTTAAATATAGTAAAAGATGCTAAAGATGTAAATATTAATCCTATAATTAATTATCATAATAGTATTGTTGGTAGTGATAATATTGATTTATTAACTAGTTTATATATAAAATTAAAGTATTATTTAGAAGAAAAAAATGATTATCCAGAACCACTTCAAGAAGGTCTTGCTCTTTTGGCAAGTAAAGTTGCTATATTAAAAGCATTTATGCCTAATAAATTAAGAGATTATTTTGATATTGGTGATTATTCTAGATATTTACAATTTACGAATCCCTTTGAAGAGATAGTCAGGTTACTATTGTGTAGTGTTAAGCAAGACTCTAATTTTTATAATGATAGAATTAATCGCAATTCTAAAGACAGCTTGATGGAAATTGATGCTTGTACGGATATTGTTAGTAAAGCTATCAATGGAATGAAATTATATCAAGATACAGAACTTTTATATAATTGGAGTTTGATTACTGACATAGGGCGTCATCTAGTTTGTTCTAACGTAAGTAGTGATGAACCTATGTCAGCAAGAGATAAAAATAATAAAAGTGTGATTATCGAACAGTTTGATAAAATTAGATATATATATTCAACTAGGATAACTACTCAAATATTATTAGGAAATTTACCAACGGAAGAAATAGTAGAAAAATTATATACACGTTTTGATAATAAAATTCTTTATGCTATAAAAAATATAGGTGTATATGAAAAAACAAAAAGGAAATAGTATTTATAACGTTGATATCAACTATATTTTTGATATTTATTCTTATTTACAAATTTCTAAAATATAGTAAAATATAATCAAGGAGAGATGAATTTTAATGGAAGAAGAGATTTTATTACAAACTGAGGATAAAATGCAAAAAGCCGTTGAGAACGTCGAAAAACGTTTTACTACTGTAAGAGCAGGTCGCGCTAATCCTAGTAGCTTGGATGGAGTTATGGTATCTTATTATGGGGTAGATACTCCTTTAAAGCAATTAGCAACTATTTCAGTACCAGAAGCAAGACAATTACTTATAAAACCTTTTGATAGAAGTTGTTTAGGTGCTATAGAAAAAGCTATATTTGAATCTAATTTAGGATACACTCCTAATAATGATGGGGAAACTGTTCGTATTGTTATTCCGGCATTAACTGAGGATAGAAGAATAGAACTTACTAAACAAGTTAAAGCTATTGCTGAAGAGGGTAAAGTAGCAATTAGAAATATAAGAAGAGAAGCTATTGAAGACATAGAAAAACTAAAATTACCAGAAGATGTAGAAAAACATCAAGATAACGAAGTTCAAAATTTAGTTAATGAATATAATAAAAAAATTGATGATTTATTAAAGGTTAAAGAAGAAGAACTACTTAGTATATAGTTCTTTTTCTCTGGCTTTTTAATGTAAAAAAAATTATAAGGAGGAGTAAAATGAGTTATAAAGAATTATTAAAAGATAATGAACTAAAGGAGAAGAGTTTAAAATCGGGTCCAGCAATTGTATATGATAGTTTAGAGTTACAAGTAGCAATAGGGCAGTGGTTAAAATTATTGCCACTTGAACAAACTATAGATGGAAGTGTTAGATTAGTATCAACCCTTGAAGAGGCTTATGATTTAATAGAAAAATATAACATTAAGCCGGTAATATTTGATGCTATATCAACAGAATTTAGCAAAATGTTGCAAATATTTAATATTGATAATAATGAAGTTTGTATCTTAAGTAACATGAGAGAATTAAGAATATTTAATAAATATGAATTAGATGAAAATGTAACATTTAATTGCCATTTATCTAGTCTTAATAATGATGTTTTAATAGGTTTAGGGTATGATAGAATTGGTAGAAGATTAATTGATATAAACAATCCTATAAAGAAAGAAAATTTAAAAAAACAGTCTTTAAGAGACAATATACATGCCATACCTTCTTATAAACAATTGAAGAAAACACTGTAGGACATCATCTTATAAAATATGCTCCTTTTAAAACATTGACTTTTAAAGGAAACGGCTATATAATATGAAATACACTTTTAAAAGAAGGAGAATAAGTATGGATTTTAAAAATTTATTTAAGAAAAAAGCAAAACAAGAGAATAGTATAGAGTGTAGTCCATCAATTATATATACTAGTTTAGATTCACAAATAGCAATAGGTCAATGGTTGAATTTATTGCCTAATCAAAAAGAAGAAAAAGAAAACGATGGTGTATTAACATCTGATATAAAAAGTGAAGAATTATTAAAAAATATTTTTCTTTCTCATAAAAAATCAGATAAAATATCTAGACAATTTAGCCAAGTATTGCAATTAATAGGAATTGATAAAGATGAAACTTGTATTTTAACATTGTTAGATGAAAATAATGTTGGTAATGGTAAAACAACTTTTAATTGTCATTTAAATGATGCGGAAGAGAATGGATTAATTAGTTTAGAGCATAATCTTTGTCATGGTAATATAATTAGTTTTGATGATGGTAAAACAATTAAGTCTTATAAATATTGGACTGATTCTGCATTAAACCCTATGATATTGGAACACAGTATAACTTTAAAAAATGCCGAAAATGGTAATACAGTAACTCAATATTTTGATGGTAATTCCTCATCTTTCGAGTTAAAAAGAGAAAATGATATTATATCTTTAGTTATTAATAGTAATCAACAGCTTAATTCTAGAACTCATATTGACAATGAAGATAATTTATGTAATTGCCTATTAGATATGACATTACCAATTAATATAGAAGAAGCATATTCAAGAATAATGCCGGTAGTCGATTTAAGACAGTTCTCTCATGTCTTATTATGTACTAAAAAAATAGAACCACATTCAATCGTGGAGACTAATTCAATAACCATTGATAAAGGTAACATAGAAAGCATAACTATAACTAGAGATAATGGTGTGATTGCTATTGATAAAGAAAATAACTGGACATATGAAAAAGAACATGTTTCTATAGAATGTTATAATGGTATTATCAATTATAATACAAGTTTTAAAGATGAAAATTATCCCGTTAATAGTCAATTACAAACAAGAATTCATGAATTTATGAGCATAAAACCAATAGTAGAACAAGTTAAACAATTAAAGAAAACTTTATAACAATTTTGGAACATTTGTACCATATAGTCATATAATTTATTAGGTGAGGTACATGTCGAAAGAGGATTTTAAAAACTTTGTAAGGAACAATCCAACGCTTGTAAAACATGTTAATAATAATGAGGTAACATGGCAACAACTTTATGAAATGTATAATTTATATGGTGAGAATAGTGAAGTTTGGGATGATTATTTAGTTAGGGGTAATACTTCAAATATTAGTAAAGTTACTCCTGCCAATGAAAAGGCTTTTAAAGAGTTAGTAAGTATGATAAAAAAAGTTGACTTAGAAAAAGTTCGTCATGGTATTGAAGGAGTACAAAAGACTATTTCTTTAATTCAGGATTTAGGTGTTGGTAATAAAAATAATGTTCAAGAGCAATACCAAAATAGGCCAGTATATCAACACTTTGATGATTAATGACCCTAGATACAGTTCATTTTCTAAGAAGTAGTCCCCCCTTATATCACTATTTAAAATATCATTCTTATTGGTATAAAGAATTAAATAGGAATCCAAGATTAATCAAAGATTTAGAACGTGAAATGAAAAAAGAATATAAATTAACAATGGAAGATAAAATTAGTAAAATTAATGATAAAATCAGTTTTATTTCTTCCTTTTTAGAGGTATTAAAGTAATTTTAATATCTTTTTTATTTGTGATAATGTAAACTTGCGTGTCAAGTCTGGTAAGTATTCTAGTCAAAAGAGAACAACTATGTTAAACTTAAGCTATAAATAATAAGGAGAGATTATTAAAATGGAAAATAAAAGAGAAGGTTTTGATATTTTACAAAGAGGTCAATTAGAACGTGTACCAGAAACAAAGGATCATCAAGAAGAAGGAGAACATTTAAAACAAATTGTTACTCAAGAGGTTTTGCGTAAGCCTGAAAATGGTGCAAGGGATATAGAGCTAGAGCGTACCAAACAAATGGAATTAAGACCTAGAATATACATATTTTTTGATCGAGATAAAACGGGAATTTCCTTTTCTGATATGAGTGATGGTAGTCCTTCAGTTAATGATGCAAATGAAGATAAATATGTTACCACATTAGAAGACATATCTATGGCTACATGGGATGACAAAGTTAATGCCCAAAAAGGTGAAACAGGGTGTGTTAGGCGTACCGTTGAATGTGAAGAAGGAGTATATGAGGCTATTACTTATATAGTTACAGAAGGAGAATTTGAAACGATTGTAAGAAAAATTTTACTATCTGATGACCCCAGAAAAATAGAAATTAGCGTTCCAAGAATTAAATATAATGACTATGATGACTTTGTGAGAATTAGAGATGAGGCATCAAAGGCAATAAATATGGGTTATAATATTGATGATTATAAAGAAAAAAGTTCTAAAGTTGCAGTAGGGGATTTTCAAACACCAAATGAATCCCTTATTGATATAAATAAGAAAACACTACCTATAAATGACGCCAAACATGAGGAAGATATCATTGACTTATTTCCTCAATATAATAAGTTAGACCCAACTGGTAATGGTGGGTTTGGCAATAATGATTCACATAAAGGAATAAAATAATGTTAGATCAGTTGAAAGAAGCATACAGCAAGATTGATATAGAAGATAAAAGAAATGAAATCAATAAAGAAATAGCATCATTATTGATGTTAATCGATATATCTGATAAGTCATATAATTATAAAAAAAATAGTAATGTTACAGAAGATGAATTTTTAACCGAAACATATATGCAAATTGTTGAATTAAGAAGTAATTTAATCCGATTATTACGTACCAAATAATAAAAAAATAAAGTGTAAAATAAATTTTTACCTTTATTTTTATTTTTATGTAAATTTTGTTATAATCTTATTGGTGGTACTTATGAAAAAAGAATTATTAAGCCCTGTTGGAAATATGGAATCTTTGTATCAAGCTATTCATAATGGAGCGGATGCGGTATATTTAGGTGGAAAAAAATATGGAGCCAGAATGTTCAGTGATAATTTTACAAACGATGAATTAGTTGCAGCGATTAATTATTGTCACTTATATGGAGTTAAAATTTACATTACTATTAATACAGTCATTTTTAATAATGAAGTTAATGATTTCCTAGATTATGTAGAATTTATTTATAAAAGCGGAGTAGATGCAGTTATTATGCAGGATTTAGGAATGATTGCTCTAGTTAAAGATAAATTTCCAGATTTAACAATTCATGCTTCAACCCAAACGCATAACTATAACAGTGAAGGGATAAAATTATTGCAAGAACTAGGGGTAGAAAGAGTAGTACTTGCTCGCGAGTTGTCTTTAGATGATATTAAAGATATTGATTGTTCTATTGATAAAGAAATATTTATTCATGGGGCTTTATGTATATCTTTTTCAGGGGGATGTCTTTTTAGCAGTATGTGTTCTAATCGTTCTGGTAATAGAGGCGAATGCGTAGCGTCTTGTCGTCTTCCTTATGAATTATATAAAAACGATATGAAAATATCAACTAATGGTAAATATTTATTGAGTACCAAGGAATTAAATACTATTTCACATTTTAAAGAAATAATGGATAGTGATGTAGTAAGTTTAAAAATAGAAGGGAGAATGAAAAGCCCAGAATATGTAGGATTTATTACCAAGATTTATAGAGCTTTAATGGATAAGTATTATAATAATCAAGAATTAAATATTGATGAAAAGACTATTGATGATTTAAAAAGTCTATATAATAGAGACTTTACTAGCGGTTATCTATTTCACGAGACTGGACAAAATTTAATGAATATTAAATCTCCCAATCATATTGGATTACCAATTGGTAAAGTAATAGAAGCGAATCCCAAATATATAAAAATAAAATTAGATTATCCTCTTAATCAAGAAGATGGTATTAAGTTTCTTACCGAAGATAAAGGTATGATTGTCAATAAATTATATAACGATAAACTTCTTTTATCAAGTAAGGTAGAAAAAGGTAAAATAGCTATTTTAGATAATAAAATAGGATTAAAGAATTTATCGATAGTTACTCTTACAACTAATCATCAATTAATTAATAAATTAAATCATTATAGTGAAAAGAAGATTCCCCTAAATATTAAAGTGGTGGCTAAATTAAACCAAAAAATAATGATTACTGCCCAAGATGATCAAAATAATATAGCTACTATATATGGTGATATCATTAGTAAGTCTATCTCTAGACCAGTCACGAATGAAAATATTATTGCTCAAATATCTAAAATGGGAAATACCCCTTTTATAATCGACTATTTAGAAATAGACTGTGATTCCGACATTTTTATTCCATTAAAAGAACTTAATGATTTAAGACGCAAGATAGTAGAAGATTTGATTAATAAAAGAACTTATATCACTGATAAAAGAGTAAATAAGGGAAATATTAAACTACAAAACAATACTTTTGATAAAAAATTAAGTATTTTGGTTCGCAATGAAGAACAATTAAAGGTGGCTCTCGAGAAAAAAATTGATTACATTTATGTTACTGATATGTCCTTATATCACAAATATGAAAATTTAGATAATATTTATTTGAGGATGGGACGAGTAATATCTAATTTTATGGATATGATGGGTGCTAATATTTTAGCTAGTGAATTAGGAGCAATTCATAAATATACAAAAGGAAATAATGTTGTTAGCGATTATTACCTAAATATTACAAATAACTATAGCCTTTTAACTCTTGCTAAACAAGGGGTAAAAAGAATAACTATTTCTCCAGAGGCAAACTTTGATACTAATTTTATTTCTAGTGTTCCTTTAGAAATGGTTATATATGGCAGATTAGAACTTATGATTACTAAATATTGTCCAATAAAGATGTTAGTAGGTAATAATAGAGATAATTGTAATTTATGTTTAAAAAAAGATAAATATTTCTTAAAGAGTAATGATAATAAATATTATCCGATTATTAATGAGCCACATATTACCCATATTATGCATTATAAAAACATAGATTTAATTTCACAAATAGATGAATATTATCACCGTGGTATATCTTGCTTTAGAATAGAGTTATTTGATGAAAATCAAGAAGAAATGATTAAAATAATTGATAAAGTAAGGAGAATGTTTTAATGAATGAGCTATTATTAAATAAATTAGATGAACTATTCAACGAATTAGATGCAACTGATGATATAAAAGAATTAATCTGTTTAAAAAAACTAATATATAATGATAAAGATTTATCTAATAAACTAGATACTATTAAAGCAATTAATAATGTTTATGATAAGGAATATATGGAATTAAAAAAAGATATAATTAATAATCCTTTGATACAAAAGTTCCATAAGTTAGAAGATGAACTTTACTTTACTGTTTTACAAGCCAATCAAAAACTAGAACAATTATTTAATAAAAAGGGGTGCCAGAATGCGCGTAATTAGTGGTGATTTAAAGGGACGAGTAATAAAGGGGTTTAACATTATTGGCACTAGACCAACTATGGATAGAGTTAAAGAATCACTCTTTGCTATTATTCAAAATAAGATATTAAATAGTACAGTATTAGATCTCTTCTCAGGTAGTGGTAATTTAGGAATAGAAGCGATTAGTAATGGTGCTAAACTCTGTTATTTTAATGATATTAATAAAGATTGTATTAAAATAATTAAGGAGAATATTACTAATTTTAATATTGGAAATAAGGCGGTTGTTTTAAATAAAGATTGGCTTCAATGTTTGAATTATTTAAATGCTAGTGGTACTAAACTGGATATTGTGTTTTTGGATCCTCCTTATAAAATGGAATGTTTAAATGAAGTAATTGAAAAGATAATTAAAGATAATTTAATGAATGATGATGGAATAATTGTTTGTGAAGTGAGCCATGATTATTTGCAAGTTCCTTTAGGGTGGACGGAACTAAAAAATAAAAAATATGGTGATAAAGAGGTTGTAATTTATAAAAAGAAATAAATCACAAATAGTAGTGGTATGATTTTCTTTTTTTTGTTATAATTATAATAGGTGATGAGTATGAAACTTAATAATAAAGGTTTTGCTATATCAACTATTCTTTATGGTATTTTATCACTTATCATAATTATTTTAATGCTTATTTTTGCTAATATGAAGGCTAGTAAGGACATGACTCAAGATTTTGTTGATGGTATAGAAGAGAATTTAAATAATTGTATTAATGAAGAGGTCCTTTTAGAGAATTGTTATTTTAATACTGCAGACTGTGATTTTAGACAATATAATACTTGTATTGGCATTACACCTACATCCCCATTATTGTCATCTGTTGCTAAAGTAGGAGATTATGTTGATTATGATGCTGGGAATTGGACTACAACGGCAATGGTTCCATCCAATGGTAATCTATATTCTTTTGGAGGATACAAATCTGGTGATAGTAGAAACAATAGTGTCTCTTGTGACGGTAGCGTTAGTAATGATGAAGGAGGCTGGCGTATATTATCGATAGAAGATGATGGCATAGCCTTAATTCATGCAGGTATTTCTGAATGTTTTATCTTTGCTAATGAAGCTAAAGCTTTATATGTTTTGACTGGTAGTAATCCTAGTGGAATTAATGTCAGCGGTCTTACTCCTAGAAATTATAATGAATATGTTAATAATAAATATGCAACTAAAGCGATGATTGCAACTAAGGCTATGGTCGAAGGCAATAGTACCATTTTTCCTCGAGAGAGTGAAAGTATTTTCTTTAGAAAAGATAAAAGATATGTATTGGGAGACACATATAATGGACATTTAACGTATATTGATGAAGGAATATTAAATTATGCACCTGCTACTGATACAGTCTTTGGAATTAAACCTATAGTAATATTAAAAAATACAGTTAAAACCATAGGAGCTATGCCTAATACTAGTGGTGAAGAAAATAATAAAACTTGGCTACTAGAAAATAATTAATTGTCAAAAGGTAATAATATGATATAATTAGAATAGGGTGATGTGAATGAAAAAGGATAAGGGGTATTCAAGTTTCGTTCTAAAATTAATGTTAGTGTGTACAATATTAATTTTGGGTAGTTGTATTATTTTTGCTATAACCCCTCGTTTTATGAAAAATGTTTTAAATATTGATAACAAAGATCAATTGTCACCAGAGCAAAAATTAATCAATCAGTTATATGGTTATGTAACTTATGGACGAGATTTAGAACCAATGTATTATTTCTTAAAAAATGATCGATTGACAAGTGATACCGTTGATGGCTTGGCAAAAGTACGTTATGCTTTTCAATTGGTTACCGAGGAAGATATATTAGATATGAATGATAATTCTTTTGAAATTGCTGGTAGTAAATATCAATCATATATTGAACAAATTTTTGGAATTGGAACTAATTATAAAAAAGATAAGCCTGTTACTTTATATGTAAATCAAATATACAACAATGCTATAATTTCAATTAGTTACAATAAAGACAAAGATACTTATACAGTAACTAAAATCAATGGCTTTATTAATAATCAAGATAATAAGATAAAATTATTTTATACTAAATTAGATGGTTACAATATAGATAACGCAAATAATATTATTACTATTAAAGAAAAGGTTATATATACTGAACCAATCTATGATGATAAAGGTACGGTTACTACTATTAATGTATATAAAGATAATAGACATAGCAATATTATTGATGAAATAAAAAATCCTAATAATAAATTAATAAAAACCTTTTCAATTGACAATTATCTAAATGATGCAAGTACAGTTACTTATACATTTAAAAAAGATGTTAATGATAATTATTACTTTGATAGTAGTATTATAGAAAAAGAAGACTAGAAATAGTCTTCTTTATGTTAGGTTAGATAATTTGTCGCAATTTAAAAACTTGTATTAAAATATACAAGTTCTAAGTATTCTCTCTGTATTTTTAAAATTCATTTTAGCTATTTCTTTTAGTTTATCTTGACCATACTTTTCAACAATTTCCATGCCTATAGTATCAACTTGTGGTCCTGCCCCTTTAGGAAGGGGAATATGAATAGAGTCACTTAATTTATCAAATTCTTTAATGAAAATATAACGGCTAATAATAGAAGCAGCAGCAACAGCTAGATTTTGATCTTCAGCTTTGGTCATAAAGGTAATTCCTTTTTGAACATTTGGACTTTCTTTAATATAGTCATAATAACGTGCTTCTCTTGCAAATTCATCGACAATTATATAGTCATATGGTTCACTTATAGAATGAGTCATTTGATATAGTACTTTATTATGCATAATGGCTTTAATTTTATTAATATTGTATGAATCATTATATTTTTCATTGTATTCCTTATTAGTTAGAATAATACTTTTATAAGGTACTTTTTTAATTATCTCAGGAGCTATTTTAATTATTTTAGTATCCTCTAATTTCTTAGAATCTTTAATGCCTAATGATTCTAGATATGGAATATTTTCTTTAGAAACATAACAACTAGTTACTACAATTGGTCCAAAATAGTCACCAGTTCCTACTTCATCAGAGCCAATAGAAGAGCAATTATAGTACTTATTCAAAGTATCACTTTTAGTAGAATTATTATTGGAGCCGCCATCCATTTCTTTCCACATAGCAGCATCAACATCAGCGGAAGAACCTTGAAACATAATTTTACCAGATTCGTAAATAGTAATTACGGTGTCTTCATCTTGGGCTTGTAGTATAACATATGGTATTACTTTATCCCTTTTTTTAGGAGTATAATATTTAATCATTTTTTCTTTTATCTTATCACTAACTTTAATTACAATGTTCATTTTAAGCACCTCTAATTAATTATATCAAATAAACTTATAGGAAAAAAGAAAAAAAATTAAACTTTATTATTGATAATATTAAAATAATATGTTATTATTAAAAAGTCATGGACCCTTAGCTCAGTTGGTTAGAGCATCCGGCTCATAACCGGGCGGTCATAGGTTCGAGTCCTATAGGGTCCACCATTTATATATATGCGGGTATGGCGGAATTGGCAGACGCACTAGACTTAGGATCTAGCGCCCTAGGCATGCAGGTTCAACTCCTGTTACCCGCACCAGGTAGATACCAAACTCGGACTTTTGTAGTTCGAGTTTTAATATATTTGAAAATATGTTATAATAATTCATAAATTTAAATTGATTGTTTGTCAATTTAGAAAACACACTTGCATATTGACAGATAATGTTTGTAGTAAACAGTATAATTTTATTTAGGAGAATGATTAATATGACAAATGAAAAAATTATTATTTATGATTTTGATGGTACTCTTACTCCATATGCCTTACCTAAATTCGAAATCCTAGAAAAGTGTGGACTAAAAGATGGAGCATATAATCCAAAATTTTTAGAACAAGCAAATGAAATATCCGAAAAAGAAGATGTTGATTTATACACGGCAATATATAAAGCTTATTTTTCATTGATTAAAAAAAGTGGATTTAAATTAATAGATGAAAATTTTTGCTTAGGTGCATCTTCAGTAGACTACAATCCAGGAATACTGCCTTTCTTACAAAAATTAAATTCAAGTGGTGTTAAGAATTATGTTTTGAGTTCAGGTATAAAAGTATTTTTATCCAAAACAAAAGTTGCTTCATTTTTTGCTGACATTTATGCAACAACATTTACTTATAATCAACGTAATGAAGCAAATGGTATAAAATTTTTAATGAGTGATAAAAATAAAGTAAACGCAATAAAAGAAATTTGTAAGATAAATGGTTTTAGAGAAGATGACTGCTCAAATATTATATATATTGGTGATGGTTTTACAGACTATTATGCTATGGATTATGTAAAAAATAATGGTGGAATAACAATTTTTGTTTATCAAAACTATAACAATAAGGATGCTCTTGCTATGAAAGAAAAGGGTGTTGTTAGTTTTTCTACTTTAGCTGATTTTTCCATAGATAGTGAATTAAACACTTTTATATTAAAATTATGCAATATAAAAACTAGTCATAGTAGATAAGAAGTTGTTGTACGTTTTCCTTTAGGGCAACATAGAGGTAGAAAGTCGCACCTTTGCGATTTCTCGAATATAGGTTCATAACATTTGATGTTATGGACTTTTTTCATTGCCTGGATGGGAATCATTACAAAAAGGGCCATAGAACAATTAACTTTTCTTTGTAAAATCAAAAACAAACTAAAAATAAAAATCAGTGAAGTAAATTTAAATATTCAATTTTTATCAGGTCATATCTTAAACTAATTTAAGTATTACAGAACCTCGTAGAATTATTGTAAAAAATTCTAACCACTCTAGTTTCATTACTATATGATAATATTGATAAAATTTATTTGCCTAAAAAAATGTGATATAATATTTAGTGAAACAAATAGCAATTTGTATGAGAAACAACATTATATGAAATTTGCTTTTTTCATGATATATTAAAAAAATAAATATTTTTAAAAGGAGCTTTTTATGATAAAAAAAATATTAAAATCTGTACGTGAATATAAATTAGTAAGTATTTTAACCGTTGTTTTTATTTCATTAGAAGTTATATTAGATGTTCTAATTCCCATTTTAATGACTAAAATCATTGATATTGGAATTAATCAAAAAAGTCTTAATGTTGTGTTGTTAATTGGGGGAAGCTTAGTTTTAGTGGCACTTTTTTCCTTAATATTTGGCTGGCTTTCAGGAAAATTTGCTGCAATTGCTTCTTCTGGGTTTGCCAAAAATTTAAGACACGATATGTATTATAAAATACAAGAATATTCTTTTGAAAATATAGAAAAATTTTCTTCTTCTAGTTTAGTTACTCGCCTTACTACAGATGTAAATAATGTTCAAATGACTTACCAAATGTTAATTCGTATTGCCATTCGTGCGCCAATGATGTTTTTATTTTCTTTACTTATGGTCTTTACCATCCATTCAAAGTTAGCTCTTATATTTTTAATTATTGCACCTATTTTAGGATTTTTATTATTTTATATTGCCAAAAAAGCTCATCCATTATTTGAAAGTGTTTTTCATACTTATGATGATTTAAATAATAGAGTACAAGAAAATGTAAGAGGAATTCGTGTTGTAAAATCTTATGTACAAGAAAATGCGGAAATTTCCAAGTTTAAAGGAATCTCTAATAAAATTTTTCAAGATTTTATGAAAGCAGAAAAATTAGTAGCACTCAATACTCCTATTATGCGTTTATGTATTTATTCATCTATTATTCTTATTTCTTATTTAGGTTCTAGATTTGTTGTTCAAGGAACACTTAGTACGGGAGAATTAACGGGGGTTATTACTTATGCAGCACAAATTTTAAATAGCTTAATGATGTTATCAATGGTTTATGTAACCTGTATTATTTCAATTCCATCTATGAAACGTATCATGGAAGTATTAGAAGAGAATCCAACGATTCAAAATATAAAAAAACCTATTAAAGAAGTAGAAAATGGTGAAATAGAGTTTAATCATATGAGTTTTTCTTATGTAAAAGATAAACCGGTATTAAAAGATATTAATTTAACAATTAAATCTGGCGAAATGATTGGAATTATTGGTGGAATTGGATCTAGTAAAAGTACATTAGTTAATTTAATACCAAGACTTTATGATGTAACTTCTGGAAACATTAAAGTAGCAGGAGTAGATGTACGTGATTATGATATCAATGTTTTACGTAATTCCGTGGCGATTGTTCTACAAAAAAATGTATTATTTAGTGGAACGATAAAAGAAAACTTACAATGGGGTAAAAAAGACGCGACATCAGAAGAGATAAATCAAGTATGCGAAATTTCTTGTTGTAATGAATTCATTTCAAAATTCAAAGATGGATATGATACTTATATTGATCAAGGTGGAACCAATGTTAGTGGTGGTCAAAAGCAAAGACTATGTATTGCGAGAGCATTACTAAAAAGTCCAAAAATTATTATTTTAGATGATTCAACAAGTGCTGTAGATACTAAAACAGATGCAATGATTCGTAAATCATTTCGCGAATATATTCCAGAGGTAACAAAAATAATTATTGCGCAAAGAATTTCTAGCGTTGAAGATTGTGATCGTGTTATTGTTTTAGATAATGGCAAAGTTTCAGATTTCGATACGCCAAAAAACTTATTAAAACATAATAAAATTTATCAAGAAGTTTACTATTCTCAAGTAAAAGGAAGTGATTCTGATGAGTAAAAAAAGTAAAAAGCACACTCTTTTACGTTTATTAAAATATATTACTTCAAGATTTAAAAAACAATTAGCGATTATTATTTTAGCAATTATTATTAGTTCTGTTTGTCATGTATATGGTCAATTATTTTTGCAAACATTAATAGATGACTATATTACTCCATTAATTGGTGTAGAAAATCCTATCTATACTTCATTATTTAAAGCAATTGGATTTATGGTATTAATTTATGTCATTGGGGTTTTTACAACATGGTTATATTCAAGATTAACAGTTAATGTAAGTCAAGGTGTATTAAAACAAATTCGTGATGATATGTTTGAACATATGGAAACATTACCAATTCGTTATTTTGATGATAATAATCATGGAGATATTATGAGCTATTATATTAATGATACAGATGCTTTAAGAGAAATGATTTCTCAAAGTATTCCAAACTGTGTATCTAATGGCGTATTAATATTAGCATCTTTTATTTCTATGTTAACATTAAATGTATATTTAACTTTGATGATTATTTTTGGTGTTAGTATTATGTTAATTATAGCAAGATATATTGGTAAAAAATCATCAGCTTATTTTATTGCCAGACAAAAGACAGTAGCAAAGGTGAATGCTTATATAGAGGAAATGATAGATGGTCAAAAGGTAATTCAAGTTTTTACTCATGAAGAAGAATCAAAGAAAAAATTTGACAAATTAAATGATGAATTATGTGAAAATACGACAAATGCTAATATATATGCTAATATCATTATGCCAATCATGGGAAATATAGGTTATTTAGTATATGTAGCAATTGCTGTTTTGGGCGGATTCCTTGCAATCAAAACAACAACATTATCTGTTGGGGCAATTGCATCTTTCTTATTATTAACAAGAGGATTTACCATGCATATTAATCAATTATCACAACAATATAATTCAATCGCTTTAGCTTTAGCAGGTGCTAATAGAATTTTTGAATTAATTGATGAAGAAAGCGAAAAAAATGATGGAAAAATTACTTTAGTAAATGCCTTACGCCAAGAAGATGGAACATTAAAAGAAACAGATATTTATACTGGTATTTGGGCATGGAAAAATCCAAAAAGTAGGGAATTAATTGAATTAAAAGGAGATATTCGCTTTAACATGGTTGATTTTTCTTATGTAAAAGGTAAAAAAGTATTAGATGATATTAGTTTATATGCCAAGCCTGGTCAAAAAATTGCCTTTGTTGGATCAACTGGAGCGGGTAAAACAACTATTGCTAATCTTATTAATCGTTTTTATGATATTGAAGAAGGCACTATCTTATATGATGGTATTAATATTAAAAATATCGATAAGAATGATTTAAGGAAATCACTTGGTATGGTGTTACAAGACGTTAATTTATTTACTGGAACTATTATGGAAAATTTACGATATGGAAGAGCAAATGCTAGTGATGAGGAATGTATTGAAGCAGCAAAACTTGCCAATGCCGATAAATTTATTGAAAAATTACCAAATGGTTATAATACAATCATTACTGATAATGGAGATAACTTATCTCAAGGACAACGTCAATTACTAGCAATAGCAAGATGTGCAGTAAGTAATCCACCAGTTATGATTTTAGATGAAGCGACTTCTAGTATTGATACACGTACAGAAAAAGATGTTCAAGAGGGAATGGATAAATTAATGGAAGGACGAACGGTATTTGTCATTGCCCATCGTTTATCAACCATTCGTAATGCTAAAGCAATTATGGTACTAGAAAATGGAAGAATCATTGAACGTGGAAATCACGAAGATTTGATGAAAGAAAAAGGTAAATATTATGAGTTATATACTGGTGATTTTGAACTTGAATAAATAACTCAAATTACAAAATGTGGTTCTAAATTAAAAAAATTATTAATTATTCTGAAATTTTATTTGGTAGAGTAGTTAACTTTGTCAAATAGAATACTTGAAAAATAAAAAAGAGCAGATTATATTTATTTAAAAGGAAAGATGATAATAAAGAAAAAGGCGATTACGATATAAGAATGTAATTGCCTTTTATTTTTTTCCCAAAAAACCATGTTTAGTTTCTTTTGTTTTAGCTAGAACATAAGGTTTATTATTCTCATCATCAGGTTTTACTAATGAGATACTTGAATATTCGCCAGCAAAAATTCTAAATAAAGCACTACTAATACAATTATCAAAAACAGTTTTTAAACTTCTAGCACCACTTTGTTTAGCAATAGCTAATTCCGCAATATATTCTATGAAATCATCATTGAATTCAAAATTCACTTCTAACATTTCAAATAATTTTTGATATGTATTTAATGGGCTAAAATTAGATTCTTTTAATATTTTCACTATATCTTCTTTTTTTAATGAATTCATAGGAATTGTTTTTGAAAATCGTCCAATTAATTCTTTCATAATTCCATATTTTATAAAATCATTTGTTACAAGGTGCTTATAATCATCATCATTATTAGTTATTCCTGTAAAGGCCCCAAGTCCTACTACTGTTAATTTAGATGTATCAAATTTTTTATTACCAAAATAGAATAAAGAACCATCAAGTAACTTTAACAAGGATCTTTGCACTCCTAATCTAGAAACGTGTGATTGATTATCACCTGGTTTTTCTGCAAGCTTATCAAATTCATCAATAACTAAAATTCCTTTTTCCGCCATATTAATATCTCCATTTGATGCTAAACACAAATCTTCCAGCATATCAGTAATCTTTCTTCCCTGATATCCAGTTTCAGAAAGAGATGTTGCATCCTCAATAACAATCGGAATTTTATATAATTTAGAAATCCTTTTTAATATTTCTGTTTTACCTGTACCTGTCGCACCATAAATTAAAATATTTTCTTTTAACTTAGCAATTAAGTCCATATCTAAATCTGAATTTACGACTTTTTGATTTTTGAAAAGCGAGGTCAATATTTGCATTATTTGTTCATCTTGTGAAATTATTGTTTTTTTAATTGATTCATACATAGATGATATATCAGTAGTTTTCTCAAATACATCTTCATCAAATTCTGATTGACTTTGATTATCTTTCTCTATATATGATATCAAATCTTCATTTACTAATCTTGATAGTGCAGTACCATTTTTTCTTAAATAATATTTTGCTGTTGATCGAATTCGTTTTTGCCGAATTTCAGTAAAATCTACAGAATTATCATTATCTTCTACAGCTTTATCAATATCCTCCCTTAAGAAAACATAATCTTTTTCATTAGCATTTTCGTTAATAATGTTGGCATATATTCCTGCGTTATTTCCGCTTAATATATTACATATCTCATTGCCTTGTTTATTTGTAAAACTAATACCGGCAACATAATCAACAAATTCAAAAACTTCATATTTTTTATTTTGGTAAATTATATGTTTCTTTTTAAATAAATATCCTATTGTTAAGTCTGCCATAATTATTCCCCCTAAACATAGATAGTATTATAGCACACTTTTTGGTATAAAAATAGTCAAATATCTTAAAAGATGAATTACATCATTTTATATTTTAGCAAGAATTGTGGTTGTCTACGATGCTAATATCATAGAGGTTGAAAGTTATGCCTTTGTGATTTAAGAACATAGGTTCATAACATTGATTTTATAACTTTTGTAATTGCTTGGAAATAATGAAATATTTAGTTTACTAAGATGTTAAAACTGAATCTAGCCTTGTTTTTTGGATTATTTTTTTAAACTTAGCAAGTAGTTTTTCTAGATAACTAGGATATAAAGGTTATAGATATTTAAATTTTAAACAAACAAAAATGGTTTCTTATGTAACTAAAAAAATATGAATCCGAGTCTGTAAATAAATCTGTGTAAATAAAAATCTTTCCATGATAAAATAAAAGAAATGGAGAGATTTTATTATGAA
>CANQGH010000015.1 GCA_947601845.1 uncultured Bacilli bacterium
GTAGACTTTAAACTTCCGGGAGATGAAATAATATATAAAGTAACAGTAGCTAATCAAGGAACATTAGATGCCATTATTCAAAATATTGCTTCAAGTGAATTAGGAAGCGATGCGATTAAGTTTAAGATAGATGGAATCAAGATAGGAGATAAACTAGCTAAAAGTACAACAACTACTTTTAATATTACGATAAGTTATGATAGTAGTATTACTTCCCAACCAAGTCTAACGGATAATAAATTAACTTTAGATGTAACTTATGTTCAAGACTTAGGAAATAATATACCGAGTAGTGGTTTTGATATAACACCAATAAGATTATCAAGGAAAATATTACAAGATAATACACCACAGAGTGATACTAATATTGATTTTTCCAAAGTAAATAGCGATACCAATGGTAAAGGTTTATATTATACTAATAAGAATACAGAAGATGGAAAGACAACTTACTATTTTAGAGGAGCAGTCACCAACAATTATGTATATTTTGCAGGATATTATTGGCGAATCATAAGAATAAATGAAGATGGAAGTATAAGAATTATATATCAAGGAACAAGCCCTAGTGCTACTGGTGCTAATGCTACAATTGGGACAAGTCCATTTAACTCAATGATGGGTGATAATGCCAATGTAGGGTATATGTATGGGAAACCAACTACCTATAGTGATGGATATGGTAACTATAGTGGTTGGGTATGGACCCAAACAACAGGAACGGTAAAAATGTCGAAAACATATTCATTTGATAAAACAACAGGAATATATACATTAACTGGCACAGTGGTAGATGGTTATTACATGCCTGATTATTATAATTATTACACTTGTTATGGACGAGGAACAACCTGTACCACAATGATAAAGTTAACCGAAGCTAAAAAAGAAGATAATTATTATCAAATATGGGGCGGAGAAGTGCATGCAGGTTACTGGTCAACTTCCTATGAAGAAGCTCATGAGAATGAGGTAGATTCTACTATTAAAACATATTTAGAGAATTGGTATCAAAGTCACTTATTAAGTTATGATGATTATATATCAGATACTGGCTTTTGTAATGATAGAACATTATATAGTGAAATCGGTATAGGGAGAACACAAACATTTTATGGTTCAGCTGGAAGATTATTTTATAACAAGACACCGCAATTCGCATGCCCAGAACCATCACACGACTTATTTACGGTCGGTAATGATAAAGGAAATGGTATGTCTAAATATAAAATAGGTTTAATAACAGCCGATGAAGCAGCATATGCGGGGGGATTGTACGATAAAGACAACGAAGATTATTATTTATATACGGGAGTTCAATATTGGACTATGAGCATATTTTATTTTGATGGAAGTTCTTCACGCGCTGTAAATTGGCGTATTTGTAAAGCTGGAAGTTTAAGTTGTATAGATTCTTGGGAGAATTTTGAAGTAAGACCTGTTATTAACCTTAACCCAAATGTTGAAGTAACAAGTGGCAATGGTACTTCTACCTCACCTTATGTAATAAAAACTAATTAAGAAATAATTTGTTTATCTTTAGTAAAAAAATAACATAATAAACATAGAATGGTATGAAAGGAGATTCTATGTTTTCAAAATTTTCAGAAGAAGCTAGAAAAGTATTAATTGTCGCCAAAAAGGAAATGCATGATTTAAAGCACCCATATATTGGAAGCGAACACTTACTTTTAGCAATATTGAAAGATAAAAACAATTCTGTATCAAAGAAATTAAAAGAGTATGGTGTCGATTATAACAATTTTAGAAAAGAAATAATTAATATCATAGGTGTAGGCAAAGAAGAAGTAGAATGGTATTTATATACTCCTTTATTAAAAAAAATTATTGAAGATGCTGTAATCGAGTCAAAAGATGACAATAATGAAGTAACTTTGGAATTATTATTTTCATCGTTAATACAAGAAGGGGAAGGAATTGCTATTAGAGTCTTATTATCGATGAATGTTGATTTTGATAGTATTATAGAGGAATTTAATACTAAATCATCTAGTAAGAAGAAAAATTCTAAAAAGAAACTTCTTATTGATGAATTTGGATATGATATGAATAAAAAAGCCAAGCAGAATGAAATAGATCCAGTAATTGGCAGGAATAATGAAATAGAGCGTTTAATAGAGATTTTATGCCGTAGGACCAAAAATAATCCATTGCTAATTGGCGAAGCAGGTGTAGGTAAAACCGCCATTGTTGAAGAACTGAGTAGAAGAATAGTTAATGGCAATGTTCCTGTCCAATTAAGAAATAAGCGGATTGTTTCTGTTTCCATGTCTAGCTTAGTTGCAGGTACGAAATATCGAGGAGAGTTCGAAGAAAGAGTTAGTAAGATTTTAAAAGAATTGGAACAAGACAGTAATGTAATTATTTTCATTGATGAAATGCATACTTTGGTTGGTGCGGGCGGTGCAGAAGGGGCGATTGATGCTTCCAATATTTTAAAACCAGTTTTAGCAAGAGGAAAGGTTAAAATTATTGGTGCTACTACCATTGATGAATATAAAAAATTTATCGAAGATGATAGGGCTTTAGCAAGACGCTTTCAAACTATTATGATAGAAGAACCTAACAGGTCTAAAACTAAGGACATTTTATTGAAGATTAAACCTATTTATGAGAGTTTTCATAATGTAAAAATATCCAATGATATGATTGATATGATTGTTGATTTATCAGATAAATATATATATAACAGAAAACAACCTGATAAAGCTATTGATATTTTAGATGAAGTATCCGCCAAAGTTTCTATTTCTAAAGATAAGAGTATTAATCAATTAAAATCTTTAAAAGAAGAACTTAACAACATTATTGATAAGAAGAATCAAGCTATTATTAGTCAAGAATTTAACAACGCTTCATTGCTTAGCAGCCAAGAAAAAAATATTGAGTCTAAAATACAAAAACTAGAAAATAAAATATACGGTCAAAAGGCACCTAAAGAAGTTACCAAGGAAGCAATAAGACAAGTTGTTAATTTAAAAACAACTATTCCTGTGTATGAATTAAATCCTGATAATGCCAAAGATGTTATTAAAATGCGTGATGAGTTAAAGAAAAGAATAATTGGTCAAGATAAGGCCATTGATGCTATATATCGTATAAGTAAGCGCATAAAAACGGGTTTTACTGAAGGTAATAAGCCATACTCTTTACTTTTTGTAGGACCCACAGGGGTAGGCAAAACACAATTAGCTAAAGAGTTTAGTGACTTTATGATGGGTGAAGATCATTTAATTACTTTAGATATGAGTGAATTTAAAGAAGAACATACTATTAGTAAAATTATCGGGTCACCACCTGGATATGTTGGCTATTCTAATAAAACTACCGTGTTAGAAGAAATCAAAAATAAACCATATTCGGTTATCTTAATTGACGAGATTGAAAAAGCTCATCCATCAGTAATTAATTTATTCTTACAAATATTAGATGAAGGTAAAATCAAAGATTCTAGTGGTAACACAGTAAGATTTGACCATAATATTATTATAATGACATCTAATATAGGATTTAATAAAAATAATATTGGGTTTAATTATCAAGAAGAAGATATTACTAATAGTAAACTAAAAGAGTTTTTAAGCCCTGAGATTATGAATCGTATTGATGAAGTGATAATGTTTAATCGACTAAGCAAGGATAATATTAAAGAGATTATTACCAATAAAATCAAAATTGCTAAAGAAAAATTTAAGGAAAAAGATATAACGGTTCATATAAGTAATAAAGTTATAGAGGAGGTCATTAACGATTGTCAATATGAAGAATATGGGGCTAGAAAAATAGATAAAATTATAAAAAGTAAAATAGATGATATAGTAATAGATAATTTAATTGATGGGAATAATAATTTAGTTATACATTCGATACATTAACTGTATCGTTTTCTTTTTTTGTGCTATAATGTTACTGTAAAACAAAAGGAGATATTAATATGGATTATAGCGAGTTAAAGAAATATTTAGAACAAGACCAAAATAAAATAGAAGATTTATGGAGGGCTCTTTGACATTTCTTCTAAAGAAGAAAAAATTAAAGAATTAGAACAAGAAACAAGTAAAGCCGATTTTTGGAATGATAGAAAAATGGCCGAAAATGTTATTGATGAATTGAATACGTTAAAACAAATTACATCATCGATAAGAGAGTTAAAAAAAGAAGTAACAAGTACTAAATCATTATTAGATGAACTAGACAATGATAGTGACATGTTACCTATGATAGAAGAAGATGTTGTTAAAATTAATAAAGAAGTAGAAAAACTGGAAATTACATTGTTATTGAATGGTCCATATGATAAAAACAATTGTATTTTAGAAGTACATTCTGGAGCTGGGGGAACTGAGGCGTGTGATTGGGCTAATATGTTATATAGAATGTATATGCGCTGGTGTGAGCGAAAAAAATATTCTGTTGAAGTATTAGATATACAAGAGGGTGAAGAAGTTGGTATTAAAAGTGCCTATATTTTGGTAAAGGGTAAGAATAGTTATGGGTACTTAAAAAATGAAAAAGGAATTCACCGTTTAGTTAGATTATCTCCATTTGATGCGAACAATAAAAGACATACTTCTTTTGCTTCTATCGATGTTATTCCTGAGTTTGATAATACTATTGATATTGATATTAATGAAAAAGATTTAAAAATAGATGTGTATCGTTCTAGTGGTGCCGGTGGTCAACATGTTAATACCACTGATAGTGCAGTTAGAATTACGCATTTACCTACTAAAATAGTAGTAACTTGTCAAAATCAAAGAAGCCAGATTCAAAATAAGGAAAAAGCTATGGAAATGCTAAAGAATAAATTAAAGTTATTAGAAGTTGAAAAACAAAATAATGAATTAAATGAAATCAGAGGAGAGCAAAAAAATATAGAATTTGGTTCACAGATTAGAAGTTATGTTATGCATCCATACTCTATGGTAAAGGATCATCGTACTAATTGTGAGACTAGTAATGTAGATAAAGTTTTAGATGGCGATATTGATTTATTTATAGAAGCAAATTTAAAAAGGGGATAAGATAATTATGCATAGGAATATATTAAAAAAAGTATATAAGAAATATAGATTAAAAAGATATATAGAATTAATTATTGGAGTATTAATGATGGCTTTATCATTTAATATGTTTATTTTACCGCATAACTTTGTATATGGCGGAGTAAGTGGCTTAGCCATTATAATGCAAGAATTATTTGGTATTAAGCCATCAATTTTTATTCTTGTTGTCTCACTAATCTTGTTGATAATTAGCTTTTTTGCCTTAGGTAAAGAGAAAACGACTGGTTCTATATTGGGCTCAATTTTATATCCTATAGCAGTTGAATTAACTAGTCATATTACTATTCATTTAAATTTTGATTCTTCTCAATTATTGTTATCGGCTGTCTTTGGAGGAGTTTTATTGGGGTTCGGTGCTGGACTTGTTTATAAAGGGGGCTTTACTACTGGCGGCACAGATATAGTTAATCAAATTTTATCTAAATATTGTAAAATGACCATGGGTAAAGCCATAATTTTATGTGATGGTTTAGTCTTATTAAGTGGTACTTTCATTTTTGGTATAAATAATTTCATGTATGCATTTATTGTTTTATATATTCTTAGCAATTTAGCAGATAAAGTTTTATTGGGGATATCTAATTCCAAAGCCTTCTATATAGTTACAGAAAAAGAAGCCGAAGTAAAGGACTTTATTTTAACTAATCTAAGTCATGGTGTTACGGTGTTTAAAGCAAGAGGTGGCTATGAAAATAAAAAGCAAGATGTATTGTTTTGTGTTATTCCTACTAAAGCGTATTTTAAGTTAAAGGAAGGGATTTCTTTAATTGATCCTAGTGCATTCTTTGTTGTTACTGATGCCTATGAAGTATATGGTGGTGAGTAAAATAATGGATAAATTAGAGACTATAATTAAATATAAAAATTTAATTAAGCGATATGCATACTTAATTATTGCGTTGTTTATATCTTCTATTTGTTATAATTTACTTTTATACCCTGCCAAAATTGTTGCTGGTGGTGCCAATGGTTTAGCCATTGTAGTAGAAAGTATTTTTCATATTCCTCCATCAAGGTTTTTGTTAGTATTTTTGGTAACTACTCTTATTATTTCTATTTTTGTCTTGGGTATTGAAAAGTCTAGTGGTTCTATTATAGCTACCTTAATATATCCGTTGTTTGTTGATTTAACTAGTGGAATAACTACAATTATAGATTTAGAAAGCAATGATATTGTACTAATTTGCTTGTTTGCCGGGTTAATTAGTGGATGGACAACAGGTATTATTTATAAAATGGGATTTAGCTCAGGAGGAACGGCCCTTATTAATCAAATGATTTATGAAAAGTTTAAAATTCCTTTAAGTACTTTAAACTTTGTTACTAATATGATTGTAGTATTGTTAGGTAGTTTATTATATGGTGCTGAAAATATAATATATGCCATTATTGTGTTGTATGTTATTAGTGTTGTTATTGATCATGTTTTGTTAGGAATATCTAAATATAAAGTTTTTTATATAATTACATCAAAGGAAGAAGAGGTCCAAGAATTTTTATTAAAGGAAATGGGTCATGGAATTACTAAATTTGATGTAGTTAGTGGTTATTTAAATAAAAATGATCAGGTTTTAATGGCAGTAGTACCTACTCGTGAATACTTTAAAGTCAAGGAAGTAATTAAAGAAATTGACAATCATTCCTTTTTTGTTGTCACTGATTCATATCAAATGTTAAATGGTGCCTAAAATTTCCAATGAATTTTGACGGATTTATGATATAATGGTTATGTAATAGCATAAAAAGGAGGTCTTCTATGGATTTTATTAGTATTAAACATGCGAATAAGATATATAAAAATGGTGTTACAGCTATTTATGATTTATCTTTAAAAATAAAAAAAGGCGATTTCGTTTTTATTATAGGTGGTTCTGGTAGTGGTAAGTCAACATTAATAAAAATGTTATATCGTGAAGAACGTCCAACATCAGGTGAGATTATTATTGGTGGTTTGAATGTAGCTAAGCTTAGAAACAGTAAAGTATATAAGTTAAGAAGAAAATTGGGAATTGTTTTCCAAGATTATAGATTGTTACCTAAACTAACTGTATATGAGAATGTTGCTTTTGCTCTTGAGGTAATAGGGGCTAAGAAAGAGGAGATTAAAACCAAAACATTGAAAGCCATTGATTTAGTAGGCCTAAAATCCAAAACTAGAACTTATCCTACAGAATTATCTGGTGGAGAGCAACAGCGTGTAGCTATAGCAAGAGCTATAGTTAATAATCCAAAGTTATTAATTTGTGATGAGCCTACGGGAAATTTGGATCCTGATATGAGTAAAGAAATAGTAGATGTGTTAGAGACCATTAATCGTGAGGTTGGTACAACGATTATAATGGCAACACACGATAGGGAAATAGTAAATGCAAGAAAGAGACATGTCATCATGTTAAAAGATGGCCGATTAATAAAAGATAACGAGAAAGGAACTTACGATAATGAGATTGTTGAGAATGTTTAGAAGAAACGTAAGAGATGCGTTTAAAAGTGTAAGTAGAAACTTTTCTTTATCCATTGCCTCTATTTCTTGTATTAGTATTACCCTAATAGTTGTGGGATTATCTTTACTATTATCATTTAATGTTAATAACTTCGCTGATACTATAAAAAAAGACGTTACTATTGTGGCTTTCTTAGATAAAGAGACAACTAAAGAAGAATTAGAAAATATTAAAAATAAAATTCAAAAAATGGATAATGTGGAATCTATTGAGATAAAAACTAAAGATGAAGCTAAAGAAGAAATGATTAAGGAATCTGAATTTGTTTCATTAACTATGCCTGAAGAAAATCCATTATTAGATAGTTATTTAATAAAAGTTACTGACATTGAAAAAATAAAAGATACCGTTGAAGAAATAAAAAACATTGAAAGTATAAGTGCGATTAACTATGGAGAACAAATGGTAGATAAGTTAATTTCTGCTTTTGATTTAATTCAAAAGATAACGATTATTATTGTCGCTATCTTAATATTGGTTACTGTCTTTTTAATCATAAATACGATTAAGTTAACCATCTTCTCACGTAAAAGAGAAATTTCTATTATGCGATTAGTTGGTGCTAGTAATTTAACTATTAAGGTACCTTTTGTTATAGAAGGAATGTTAATAGGAGTACTTGGTTCAATTATACCAATTGGGGTTATTGTATATGGTTATGTGGTATTTTATGAAAGAATGGAAGGACATATTTTCTCTAATATAATTAAATTAATTGAACCAGAACCATTTATCTATTTTATTGCGTTATTCATACTAGGTATTGGCATACTAGTAGGAATGATAGGTAGTGGAAGAGCAGTAAGGAAGTATTTAAAAGTATGAGAAAGTTTTTAAAAAGCCTATTAATAGTAGCTATTATTATATCTTTAATTCCTTATAAAGCTAATGCCCAGACAATGGGGGAGTTAGAAAGTGAGTTACAAAAGTATATTGATCAAGCTAATGCCAATAAAGATGCTATCAATAAAACGGAAGAAGAAATCAAGCAAACTAATAATGAAATAGAACAAATTAAACAAGAGATGAAAGATTTACAAGCGGAAATAGTTAAGTTAAACGAAGAAATCAAACAATATAATGAAGAAATCAAGCAAAAGAGTTTAGAAACCGAAGAACTTTTCCGTTATTTACAAGTATCACAAGGAGAAAATATTTATTTGGAATATGCCTTTGGTGCTGAAACAATTACTGATTTAATTTATCGTATGGCTATTGTGGATCAAATGACTGAATATAATAATCAAGTCATGGATGAATTAGAGCAAATGATAGAAGCTAATAAAAAGCGTGAAAAAGAAATAGATGAGATTAAGGTACAATTAAGTAATAAACAAAAAGATTTGGAAAGTAAACTAATAACATTAGGAAATAAAAAACAATCCTTAGTAGTAGGTGGAGCATCTATTGATGAGCAAATTAAAATATATCAAGGAATAGTAGATGGATATAGAAAACAAGGATGTAAATCTAATGATGTAATTGGCGTTACTTGTGCTAAAGGTTCTTCTGGAGCATTTAGAAGACCGGTTAGTGTTGGATATATTACTAGTGAATTTGGTTGGCGTTGGGGTAGTTTCCACCGTGCTGTAGACATTAGTAATGGTGACCCATACAATACTAAAATTTATCCTGTTGCTAATGGTACGATTACTTCTATATATAATGATATTTATGGAGCTTTAATTTTGATAATAACGCATTATGATGCGGTTAGTAGACAATATTATTCTTCTCTTTATGCTCATATGAGTTCATATGCTCCTAATCTATATGTAGGAAAGTATGTAACTACTGATGACTATATTGGTTATATGGGAATGACAGGGTATGCTTCAGGACCACATCTACATCTTGAAATAGCACCATGTCGTATATATCAAGATAGTAACTGTGGTACTTGGGATGACTATTTGAACTATATTCGTGATCAAGCCGATTATCATGGCTATGGCGGTCCTAGACAATTAATTAATTTCCCTAGTGGATTATATAATGCTTGGTATAGTAGATAGAATTTATTTCTATCTTTTTTGTTTTGCAAATATAGGCCCCCAAACTAGTGGTTGCTAAATAAGCCTAAAAGTGTTAAAATATTAACGATTTTTGAAAAAGATGGGGGAAAACTAAATGAGTAAGGTTGTCGAAATTGTCAAATTAATTGATTATTATCAATTTGCTTTATTCGGATTTGTAGGAGTTGATATTGAAACAGGTAATATTAAATATTACTCCCACTATGATAGGAATAATGTATATCGACAAAATGAACTTTATGAATTTGATATAAATAAAGTAGATGGCGATTATAAATTGTTACAAAATTTGCAACATTGTACGTATGAGAGTAGAAAAATATCCCCTGAATTACCACAGGAATTAACTTCATTACTTCCTGCTATTATATTAGAACATACTAAATTTAATTTATCAAGATCGTTACCTATTACTTATATTAATTTGAATAAAAATAATGTTTCTTTAGAATATAATTCAGGACAATATGCTTTCGGAACATCATCTTTTGCTGCTAGATATGTACCTGTTTGTAATGTAATTCAATTAACAACCACTAAAGATGAGTGGGAGACTTTTCAAGATCATAGAAAAATTGAATATTTGAATTACCTTAGACATGAAGTAGGACATATGAAAGCTACAAGAAGTAAGTTATGTGAAAATACTAATAAATTATTAGTAAAGACTGGCTTTTCTAGTTATAAAATGACCTTGTTGCCATGTATTAATGCGGTTAATTTAAATGGAGAAATTAACGCATTTTATGGTGTACACAAAACAGGCCATGTAAATGATTTAGAAGTTATATTAGAGGAAATTATTAATGATTTAGATTGCACTTTAGCATGTAAGGGCTTTGTTGGTGGCTATCCTTCTTTGGGTAAGAGGATAAATACTTTATGTGATGATAAATTGTTAGAAGCAAGGTATTGTCATGGTATGGACATATATTATGATAGTATGTGTAAGATAATTAATAGCAAAGATTTAGCAGTAGAATTATTAGAAACCATGTTAGATAGTGCTTATGGAAAAAATCCTACAATATCGTTTGATAAAGCTAATCAATTAATAAAAAAATATGAAATAGCCAAGAGAAAAATTCAATAAAGTAAAGTTATCTTCTACTTTTTACTATACCCTATTTTGATTGTATGCTCATATAATCTTTTCCAATTGGGCTATAAGTAAGTGCCTTTAACTCTTCCTTGTTTTATTATGCAATAAGTGTTAAAATAATGGTGCTATTTTAAGCCGTAGTGAGGAGGAGTAAAGATGTTCAAATTAGTATCAAAATATACACCAAGTGGTGACCAACCACAAGCAATTAATGAATTAGTAAAAGGTATAAAAGAAAATAAAAAACATCAAGTTCTTCTTGGGGCAACGGGAACAGGAAAAACCTTTACTATTGCTAATGTTATAGAAAAAGTAAATAAACCAACACTTGTCCTTGCTCACAATAAAACTCTTGCAGGTCAACTTTATTCCGAATTAAAAGAATTATTCCCTGAGAATCGTGTGGAATACTTTGTTAGTTATTATGATTATTATCAGCCCGAAGCATATGTTCCATCAACTGATACTTATATTGAAAAAGATTCATCTATTAACGATGAAATAGATGAGTTGCGTCATTCTGCTACTAGCGCCTTATTATCAAGAGATGATGTTATTGTTGTAGCAAGTGTATCTTGTATTTATGGTATAGGTGAAGTAGAGGAATATCGAAATAAAATGTTGACTCTAAATGTTGGTGATAATGCTGACCGTGATCAAATTTTATTGAAACTAGTAGACATGTTATATGAACGTAATGATATTGATTTTAAACGTGGTACCTTTAGAGTTAAAGGCGATGTTTTAGAAATTATTCCTGCTAATGATAAAAGTAGTGGTATAAGAATTGAGTTCTTTGGTGATGAAATTGATCGTATTAGTGAAATAGATACTTTGACTGGAGCTATTAAAACGAATAAGAAAACTATCTCTATTTTTCCAGCTAGTCACTTTGTTACTAGTGAAGATAAATTACATCATGCGATTACTACTATTAAAGAGGAATTAAAAGATAGACTAGAATATTTTAAAGAAAATAATAAATTACTTGAGTATCAACGATTAGAGCAAAGAACTAATTACGATTTAGAAATGTTAGAAGAGACAGGGTTCTGTACTGGCGTTGAAAACTACTCTCGCCATTTAGCAGGTCGTAAGGAAGGAGAAACACCAACTACTTTAATGGATTTCTTCCCTAAAGATTACTTGTTAGTAATAGATGAGTCTCATGTTACTATTCCGCAAGTTAGAGGTATGTATAATGGCGATAGAGCAAGAAAAATGAATTTAGTTGATTATGGCTTTAGATTGCCAAGTGCCTTAGATAATAGGCCTTTAAAATTCGATGAATTCGCAAATAAAATCAATCAAGCGATATATGTATCGGCAACTCCTGGAGACTATGAACTAGAGCTTGTTAATAATAAATTTGTAGAACAAATTATAAGACCAACAGGTCTATTAGACCCACTAATAGAAGTTCGTAAGAGTGAAGGTCAAATTGATGATTTAGTAAATGAAATAAAAATGCGTATTGCTAAAAATGAACGTACTTTGGTGACTACTCTAACTATTCGTATGGCCGAAGAATTAACTAATTATTTAAAAGCACTAGATATTAAAGTAGCGTATCTTCATACAGAAATTAAAACCCTAGAGCGAATGCAGATTATAAGGGATTTGCGCTTGGGTAAATATGACTGTATTGTTGGTATTAACTTATTACGTGAAGGAATAGATATTCCAGAAGTTAGTTTAATAGCTATATTAGATGCGGATAAAGAAGGATTCTTACGTAGTAGTAGAAGTCTAATTCAGACAATTGGTAGGTGTGCTAGAAATGCCAATGGTAAGTGTATCATGTATGCTGATAAGGTAACTGATTCGATGGATTATGCTATTAAGGAGACAATGCGTCGTAGAAGTATTCAAGAACAATATAATAAAGAACATAATATTATTCCGCAAACCATTATGAAAGAGATTAGGGAAGCAATTAGTAATGTTGATGAAGTCCACGACAAGAAAGTTAAAGTAACTAAACAAGAAATGGTTAAAACAATTGATAAGATTGAGCAAGAAATGAAAGAGGCTGCTCGCAATCTTGACTTTGAAAGGGCAATGGAACTAAGGGATATTTTATTTGAAATGAAGAGTGAAATGTAATGAAGTTTAAAAAAATTTATGTAGAAATAACTAATAATTGTAATTTAAATTGCCCTTTTTGTATTGGCAATCATAGGAAGAAAGAGACTATTTCTATGGACCGTTTTAAAATATTATTGACTAAATTAGAAGGATATACTAAATATTTATATTTTCATGTTATGGGGGAGCCTTTACTTCATCCGCAAATTAATGAACTAATAAATATGGCTAGTAAAAAGTTTCATGTAAATATAACTACCAATGGTTTTTTAATAGATAAGATTCAAAATAATAAAAATATTAGCAAGATTAATATATCATTACATAGTGCTTACACCAAAAGTCAGGATGAGATAAATAAATATATGGATAAAATTTTTTCTGCGGTTGATAAACTAGTACTAAATAATACCGTAATTAATTATCGATTATGGATTGATAATGATAAAAAAGATATTATTCTAAAGAAGTTACAAGAAAAGTATCATATTGACTTCCCTTTGAATAGAAGTGTGAAATTAAATGATAAAATCTTTTTTCAAATTGATAAACAGTTTACCTGGCCTAGTTTAGACAATTCTTATACAAGTGATACTGGAACTTGTTTAGGGTGTCGTGAACAGTTGGGCATATTAGTCGATGGTACTGTTGTCCCTTGCTGTTTAGATAGTAATGGTATTATTAAGTTGGGAAATATTTATGAACAAGATTTAAGTGATATAATAAATAGTAAAATGTTTCAAGGCATAAAGATGGGATTCGAACAAAACAAAAAAATTCATTCGTTATGTAGGAAGTGCAATTTTTATGATGAAAGAAAATCTAGTTGAAATAAAAGGATACAAAGCTTTTGATGCCAATAGAACTAATCGTTACGGAGTTGTGTTTGAAGAGGGCAAGACCTATACCGTAGATGGAGAACTTAAGATTGGACCCTGTGGCAACGGATATCATTTTTGTTCTTATTTATCTGATGTTTTTCGCTATGTTAATGCTAGGGAATTACCTGTTACAGTAGCGGTAGTTACATCTGGGGGTAAGCGCATTGATTTTAATGATGAGTACTATGGATATTATGATATGCATGTTGCTTCCACAATTACTATTGATAGATTCCTTAGTCGCAAAGAAATAATTGAACATATGATACAAAGACCTGATTTTGAATGTATAAAATTTTTTCAAACTTTTAGATTAAATGCAGAAGAAAGAATGCTATTTATTGATAAATATGTCAAAGATGATAATAAAAATATGCTCAATTATTTAGCATATTATCAATTAGATTGTGAAGATGCATTTGACCGAAAAGAAAATAATTTACAAGAAATATTACTAAAAAAATATCCACAGTAATTGTGAATAAAAAATAATCAAAAAAAATATCCACAAAATAAGTGGAAAAAATAAAATAATCAATTTTTGTGGTATAATACGATTGATTGTGAGTGATAATATGTCTAAAAAAAATATAGAGATGTTAAAAACTTTTTGGGAAGTAATGCGAAATAATGAGAAAATTGTTGATTTAATTATTCCTAACAGTTATACCAAAAGCGTATATGATATTGATTATGAAGAACTATATCAAAAAGGTTATAGAAATCTTCTTTTTGATATTGATAATACATTATTACCAGTTAATGATATTAAGGTTCCTAAAGAATTAATCAATTTAATGAAGAAAGTTCAAGATTTGAACTTTAATATATGTATAATGTCTAACAATCATTTAGATAGAGTAGTACCTCCTGCCAAAGCCTTAGGAGTAGAATATTTAGCTGATGCTAATAAGCCAACTAAAGAATCTTTTGATCGAGCCTTAAGACTTATCGATGGAAATATTGATGATTCAGTAATGATTGGAGATCAAATGTTAAGCGATATAAAGGGAGCTAATAGTTATGGTTTATATACAATCTTAGTAGATCCTCTATCTAATAAATATGATATTAAAACTGGAACTAGTAGAGTTCTACAAAATATTATGGAAAAAAAGTTACATAAAAGAAATATCTTTCACAAAAATAGTTATTATAAGTAGTAGGTGACAAATATGAATGAAATTATTATTAAAGGAGCAAGAGAAAACAATTTAAAAAATGTTGATTTAACTCTTCCTAAAAATAAATTAATTGTTATGACAGGAGTATCTGGTAGTGGAAAAAGTAGTTTAGCTTTTGATACGATTTATGCTGAAGGGCAAAGAAGATATGTTGAAAGCTTAAGCGCTTATGCTAGACAGTTTCTAGGTGGTACAGAAAAACCAGATGTGGATTCAATTGAAGGACTTTCCCCATCTATTAGTATTGATCAAAAAACAACTAACAAAAATCCTAGGTCTACTGTGGGTACTGTTACAGAAATATATGATTATTTTAGACTATTATATGCAAGAATTGGTGTTCCATATTGTCCTAATCACCATATTCCGATTAAAGCTCAAAGTATTGAAGAGATGGTTAATAAATTAATGGAATATGAATTAGGTACCAAATTTGTTATTATGGCTCCAGTAGTACACGGAGAAAAAGGTACTCATAAAGATTTATTTGATAAATTAAGAAGTGAAGGGTTCGCTCGTGTTAGAGTTAATGGTGAAATGCGTGATTTATCTGAAGATATTATTTTAGATAAAAATATTAAAGATAATATTGATGTCGTAGTAGATAGATTAGTATTAAAAGAAGATATTCGTACTAGGTTATATGAATCATTAGAAGTAGCAACTAAGTTAGCTAACGGTAAAGTAGTAATAGAAATTCCAGGTGATAAAGAAATATTGTTCTCAGAACATTTTGCGTGTCCTCATTGTGAATTTTCTCTACCAGAACTAGAACCAAGATTATTTAGTTTTAATTCCCCATATGGAGCATGTCCTGAATGTAAAGGATTAGGTATCAAATTAAATATTGATCCTGATTTAGTTATACCTAATCAAGAATTATCTATTAATGATGGATGTATCGCTACTTTAAGTGATGATCAAGATGGCATTTATTATAAAAGATTAGAGGCAACATGTAATTATTATGATATTGATATGAATAAACCATTTAAGGATTTAACTAAAAAAGAAAAACAAATTGTATTATATGGTTCACCAGATAAAGTAGATTTTAAGTATACAACTAAAGGTGGCACTAGTTATAATCAAAAAGATTATTATGAAGGAATTGTAACTAATTTACAACGTCGATATATGGAAACTAGTAGTAACTGGATTCGTGAATGGTTAGAAAATTATATGGTAGAGACTACTTGCGAAGTATGTCATGGTGCAAGGTTAACTGATGATGTGTTATCGGTATTAGTAAATAAAAAAAATATTTATGAAATGACTTGTATGAGCATCAAGGATTTAGTAATATTTTTTGAAAAGATGGAACTTACTAAAGAACAAGAACAAATTGCAGGACTTTTAATTAAGGAGATTTTAAATAGACTTAAATTTTTACAAAATGTGGGACTAGAATATTTAACCCTAGACAGAATGGCAGGAACTTTATCCGGTGGTGAAGCTCAAAGAATAAGACTTGCTACACAGATAGGTTCACATCTTACGGGTGTTCTATATGTTTTAGATGAACCTAGTATTGGATTACATCAACGTGATAATGAAAAGTTAATTAATGCGTTAAAAGAAATGCGTGACTTGGGCAATACTTTGATTGTTGTTGAACATGATACAGATACTATGCTGGCAGCTGATTATTTGGTTGATGTTGGTCCTGGAGCTGGGGACAATGGTGGTGAAATAGTGGCTGCTGGTACGCCAGAAGAGGTTATGAAATGTGAAAATAGTATTACTGGAAGATATTTAAGTGGCAAAGAATGTATTGAAATACCAAAAAAGAGAAGAAAAGGCAATGGTAAGTTTATAGAAGTCAAGGGAGCAAAAGAAAATAATTTAAAAGATATTGACGTCAAGTTCCCGCTAGGAACCTTTACTTGTGTTACGGGAGTATCAGGAAGTGGTAAAAGTAGTTTGGTTATGGAGATTTTGTGTAAAGGAGCACTAAACTATTTGTATCATACTAAGGACAAGCCTGGTAAACATAAAAAAATATTAGGACTAGATAACATAGATAAAGTAGTTGATATAACCCAAAATCCAATTGGTAGAACACCTAGAAGTAACCCGGCAACATATACTGGTGTTTTCGATGACATAAGAACATTATTTACCACTACTAAAGAAGCCAAAATGTATGGATTTGGTAAAGAGAGATTTTCATTCAATGTTAAAGGTGGTCGTTGTGAAGCCTGTCGTGGTGATGGAGTTAAAAAAATAGAAATGCACTTTTTACCTGATGTCTATGTGCCTTGTGAAGTATGTCATGGAACTAGATATAATAGTGAAACCTTAAACATCAAATACAAGGGTAAAAATATTGCTGAAGTTTTAGACATGCGGGTAAGTGAGGCATTAACATTCTTTGAGAATGTTCCTAAAATTAAAGAAAAACTACAAGTATTATCTGATGTTGGTTTAGGATATATAAAATTAGGGCAAAGTGCGCCAACCTTATCTGGTGGTGAAGCGGGAAGAGTTAAACTTTCTAAAGAGTTACAACGAAAAGCTACCGGTAAAACTCTATTTATTCTAGATGAACCGACTACAGGACTACATTCAGCTGATATCAAACGTCTACTTGCAATTATTCAAAAAATAGTAGATAATAATGATACAGTAATAGTAATTGAACATAACTTAGACATGATTAAGACTGCTGACTATATAATTGATATCGGACCTAATGGTGGCGATGATGGTGGACAAATAATAGCAACTGGAACTCCTGAAGAAATTGCTAAAAATAAAAACTCATATACGGGAATGTTCTTAAGTAAACTATTGTAGGAGGCTAATTATGAGATTAGTAATTATTGGTAAGGACAATATTGCAAGACTTAATAAGGTTATAGAATGGTTAATATATATGGTGGGTTACACTATATCATTTATCTTAATATCTCAATTATTTGGTACTTTTCAAATTAATAGTAAACATATTATTTTTTATTCGTTTATTGCAGTAATTCTTATCTATATATTAAATAAGACTATCAAACCTATTATTTTTAAACTTACTCTACCTCTTACAGGAATTACTATGGGACTTTTCTATTTTGTCATTAATGCTGGTATTTTGAAATTGACTGATATCATTTTAATGAATAAATTAAACTTTACTAATATTTGGAGTTTGTTCTTTATTGCTATTTTGTTAGCGGTTACTAATGTTGTAATCGAGAGTTTTATTATTAAACCTATTATAAGGAGTTTTAAAAGAAAATGAACAGAGTAGCATTAGATTTAGGCTTTATTCAAATATATTGGTATTCGATTATGATTTTATTAGGGCTTTTGATTGGCCTTATAACCATTTATTTGGAGATTAAAAAACAAAAAATAGATACGGACTTTTTTATTAATCTAGCTTTTTATACAGTAATTATTGGTATCATTGGAGCTAGAGTGTATTATGTTTTGTTTAACTTAGATTATTACAGTCATAATTTATTAGAAATATTTGAAATATGGAATGGTGGCTTAGCTATTCATGGTGGCATTATCTGTGGTGGCTTATTTATGATATTTTATTGTAAAAAGCATAAAGTCAATACTTATCGTATTTTAGATATTTGTGTAGTAGGGTTAATTTTAGCTCAAGCAATAGGAAGATGGGGTAATTTCTTTAATCAAGAGGCTCATGGTATGCTTACAACTAGAGAAGCTTTATTATCATTACCAATTCCTAAATTTGTTGTTGATGGAATGAATATTGGTGGGTATTACTATCATCCAACTTTCTTTTATGAGTCTGTATGGAATCTTTTAGGTTTCTTTGTTTTAATAATAATTCGTACCTATTCTAATAGAATTAAAATTAATCTTAAGTCTGGTCAATTAACAGGAATATACTTAATATGGTATTCTTTAGGTAGACTATTTATTGAAGGCATGCGTACTGACAGCCTAATGTTAGGTGGTATTAGAATTGCTCAATTAGTATCAATATTATTTATTATCTTGGGTGTAACATTAATTATATTAAGGCAAAAAAATAAAAATGCTAGTTTATATATTGAAAAAAGCAAAAAAAGATTGACTATAAAACACTAATGTGGTATTTTATAAATGACACAAAAAAGTGTTTTTATTTTGGTCAAATAAGGTAGGGGATAAAAATGGTTAAGGAGACTAAAAACACAAAAGACAAAGATAAGGTATTAAAAAAAGAAGAAGCAAAGAAGAATGTTACTGCTAAGAAAAAGGGAAAATCTAAAAAAGATAACAAAGTAGAGAAAAAGGGTCTTTTTAAAAGAATTGGTGGCTGGATTAAGTCTGTGTTCAAAGAAGTATCAAAAGTAAAATGGCCTTCTAAAAAAGAGATGATTAAATATTCTATTGCAACAATTGTATTTGTATTATTTTTCGCATTATTCTTCTATGTCATTGAATTATTAATGGCATTATTAAAATCAATATTATAAGGTGGTGTATTTATGGAAAAACAATGGTATGTAGTAAATACTTATTCAGGACATGAGAGTAAAGTAAAAGAAAAATTAGAAATGAAGAAAGCTAATTCTTTAATGAAAGATTCAATTTTTAGAATAATTATACCGGAACATAAAGAAATAGAAATAAAAGATGGGGTTCAAAAGGAAAAAGTTAAGAAGATGTTCCCAGGATATATCTTAGTTGAAATGATCATGGATGATGCAGCTTGGTATGTAGTAAGAAATACTCCAGGTGTTACAGGATTTATTGGTTCTAGCGGAAAAGGAGCAAAACCTACACCATTACAACCTTATGAAGTAGATACTATTCTTAGAAATATGGGTATTAGTAGATTTGAATCTGATAAAGAATTAGAAATTGGTGCTAAAGTTAAAATCGTATCTGGCCCATTCAATGGTATGTTTGGCATTATTTCATCTATTGATATGCCAAATCAAAAGTTAGAATTAAATGTTGATTTGTTCGGACAAGAGACTTCAGTAGAAGTAGAATTATCACAAATCGAAGTTGCCTAGTCTTTAATTTGATTAGAAACATATAATTAAGTTAGAAGTTATATTTTCTATAAAAATAATAAAAATTATTGATTTTTCAATAAAATAATGTTATTATTGAAACGCTATATTTGAATTTATATAGAAAAAGTGGGAGGCAAAAAGCTAATAAATGCGGACTAGCTATTAGGACCACTCGCGAAAACTAAAATTATAGGAGGTGTTTTTCGTGGCAAAAGAAGCTATTAAGAAGATTAAGTTGCAAATTCAAGCTGGTAAAGCTACACCTGCTCCACCAGTTGGAACAGTTTTAGGACCTGCTGGAATTAACTTACAAGAATTTTGTACAAAATATAATGAAGCAACACGTGACAAGATGGGAGATGTATTACCAGTTGAAATATCCATTTATGATGATAGAAGTTTCGACTTTGTAATTAAAACTCCACCAACGCCATTCTTGTTAAAGAAAGCAGCTAAGATAGATAAAGGTTCTACTAAGGGTAAAAACGAAGTTGTAGGAACAATTACAAAAGCTCAATTAAAAGAGATTGCAGAAACAAAATTACCAGATTTAAATGCTTATACTGTAGAAGAAGCTATGAAAATCGTTGAGGGCACAGCTCTTAACATGGGTATTAAAATTTCTGAATAATAAAATGGTAACCTATGTGGGAGGATGTCCGCTTACGCTTCCATATATACCACATAAGGAGGAATTAAAGTGAAAAAAAGAGGTAAGAAATATATTGAAGCTTTATCAAAAATAGAAAAAGGTAAAGCATATACAAAAGAAGAAGCAGTAAAACTAGTAAAAGAAACTTCTACTAGTAAGTTTACAGGATCAGTAGAAATCGCTGTTAGATTAAATCTTGATACTAAGAAAGCTGATCAACAATTAAGAGGAGCAATTGTACTACCACATGGAACAGGTAAAACTAAAAAAGTGTTAGTAATTGCTAAAGGTGAAAATGCTACTAAGGCTAAAGAAGCTGGAGCAGATTATGTTGGAGATACAGACATGTTAGAAAAAATCGAAAAAGAAAATTGGTTCGACTTCGATGTAATGATTGCAACTCCTGACATGATGCCACTTCTTGGTAAATTAGGTAGAGTTTTAGGACCAAAAGGATTAATGCCAAACCCTAAAACTGGAACAGTTACAATGGATGTAGCTAAAGCTGTTAATGATGTAAAACAAGGACGTGTTGAATATAGAAGTGATACTTTTGGTAATATTCACGGAATTATTGGTAATACTACATTTACAGAAGAACAATTATTAGCAAATCTTGATTCATTCATGTCAACTATTGTAAGAATTAAACCTTCAACTATAAAAGGTGATTATATTAAAAATATTTCTATATCTACTACAATGGGACCTGGAATAAAAATAATTACAAATTCTTTTGACATTTAGTAGAAGATAATATATAATACAAATTGATTTGCAAGTGCCATAGACAGTAGGTATAAAATAAATCCTACCGAGGACTTAACTTTATTTAGTTATAAGAGTCTTTATGTCTATTGCGTAAAGACTTTTATTTATGGCATTTTAATATTTAAGGAGGTGCTATAAGTGGCAAACGAAAAAATACTAGCTAAAAAGCAAGAGATTATTGATGAGATTAAAGATCACGTTAAAAATAGTTCAACTATCGTTTTGTTTGATTATCGTGGTATTACTGATAATGAAGCTAAAGAGTTAAGACGTGCTTTAAGAGCAAATGATGCCGACTATAAAGTATACAAAAATACTTTAATGGCAAGAGCACTATCTGATTTAAATATTGATTTGGGTAATAATTTGGAAGGGCCAAGCGCTTTAGCATTTGGTACTGATCAAATTTCACCAATTAAAATATTATCAGATTTTGCTAAGAAGAATGAAGCCCTAGTATTAAAAGTAGGAGTTGTTGATGGAGAAATCTCTGATAAAGCTAAGTTAGATGCTTTAGCAACTATACCATCAAGAGAAGGACTACTTACAATGTTAGCTGGTGGAATGATGGGAATTGCAAAAGATTTATCTATATGCTTAGATCTTTATGCACAACAAAAAAGTGAAAAATAATTTAAAATAAGGAGGAATATAAAATGGCTAAATTAACAAGAGATGAATTTATAAGTGCTTTAAAAGAAATGAACCTTTTAGAAATTAAAGAATTAGTAGATGCAATGAAAGAGGAATTTGGAGTAGATCCAAGTGCCGTTGCTGTAGCAGCAGCACCAGCAGGAGCTGCTAGTGAAGATGCAGGTCCAAGTGTTGTTACTGTAACATTAGTAAACGCTGGAGCAGCTAAAATCAACGTTATCAAAGTAATTAAAGAAATCACAGGATTAGGATTAAAAGAATCTAAAGATATTGCTGATAACGGTGGAGCAGTTAAAGAAGGTATTTCTGTAGATGAAGCAAACGAAATTAAAGCTAAATTAGAAGAAGCTGGAGCAGAAGTAGAAGTAAAATAAATTCATACACATTTATAAAAGAACACTGAGGTGTTCTTTTTTTGTTGACATAATAGGGGGGGGGGGTAAAATAAAATTAGCGAATAACATTTAAATAGAATAGCGAAGTATTAATGTTATTAAACTTAATATGGGGGAAATCGTTATGCATAAAGATAAAATAACAAATATATATAATCAATTTATAGAAGACTATGGCTTTTTAATAAAGCCATTTATATGTTTTTTGATCATTTATACATTAGCTATATTTCCTATTATCCGTGCCAACTTTAATTATATTGATGATTTAGGGCGCGTTGCTAATGGAGCCGCTGGTTGGGGAAGTGTCTATGGTAGATACTTGTCTGACTTTTTGGCATCATTTGTACATGCTGGCAGATATTTAACAGATATATCACCTTTGCCACAAGTGATAGCTGTCATATGTCTTTCTTTAGCTAGTACAATAATTGTATATATTTTTTCTAGTTCAAAGAAAATTTCTATTTTTAGCATGTTAGCGGTTATTCCTCTTGGCTTATCTCCTTATTTTTTAGAGTGCCTTTCGTATAAATATGATGCTCCATATATGGCATTATCCGTATTGGTCAGTATAGTTCCTATATTATTTATATTCAAGAACAAAATATTACTATTTATTACAACAATTTTATGTACTATTATTATGTGCACTACTTATCAAGCTTCCTCTGGCATTTTCCCATTGTTAGTTCTATTTTATCTTTTCTACCAATGGAATACGAGTAAAGAATTATCTACTAAAAAAATAATAAATAGTGGTGTAGTGGCAGCTATTGGTTATTTGACAGGACTTTTACTATTTAAAATATTTTGCGTAAAAGAAGTAGTTGGCAGAGTTTCCACCAAAATAATACCATTAAATCATTTTATTAGTGGCTTTTTTAAGAATTTATCTCAATACTATCATTATGTATTAACAGATTTTAGAGAAATTTGGCTATTACTTATTGCTTTGCTTTTAATATCGTTTGTTATTTTAGCAATATACAATAGTAAAAGAAATAAAATGCTATCTAGTATAGTTACTATTCTTTTACTTGTAATATCTTCTCTTATAATGTTTGGTGTATATCCAGCATTAACCATTCCTTTATACGATCCTAGAGCGATGTATGGTTTAGGAATTTGTCTTGCTTTATTAGCAATTATAGTCGTAAAGAGCGATAAAATTTATATTTTTACTCTTATTGCCATAGCTCTTAGTTGGTCATTTTTTACTTTTGCTTTTACATATGGTAATGCCTTAGCTGAACAAAAACGTTATACAGATTTTAGAATTCAATTGGTAATTAATGATTTAAATGACTTAGAAATTATGAATAAAGATAATATCAAAAAGTTAAAAATAGATGGTAGTATTAATAAGTCACCTATAATAGAAAATATGCTTCCACATTATAGTATTTTAAATCGCTTGGTTCCACAAACATTTGGTAGTGGTTGGCATTGGAGTGGCTCCTATTTTTATGGATATTTTAAATTACAAAATATTGAATGGTCCACTGATGACTTTCCACCGTTACCAATTTTAAAAGATACTATGTATCATACCATATATGGCGATGATAATACCATTGTTGTTTCTTTAAAATAATTTGTCCAATCTACTATTGTAAAAAAAGTTAAAATAATGTATTATTTATAATGGAGGTTGGTTATGATGAATAGTGCAAAAAAGGTTAGTAAGAAAGATACAATTATTATCTTATTAGTTGCATCTATAGTAGGTTTAGTATTAGCAGGTGTAGTATCTTATATTAACTATATTGATCACAAATCAAATGAACCTAAGTACGAAAAGTTAGATGTATCTAGTGAGTTGGTTCAAAATTTATTTATGTTAACTAGAAGAAACATGTCCGGTAGTATATTAGCAGGTACAGATTATGAAAATATTTACTATCGTAAAGATTTTAAAGTTAGTGATATGGATGAAGAGTTTAAAATGCAATTGGCATATATAAAGTTAGATAGTGAGGATTATATATATAGAGAATCATCAGTAGGATTCCCTGCCAGTGCATTAAAGGAATCATATGAGAAAATTTTTGGAGATACTATCCATTATAAAGATGGTGACATTTATTATATCTGTCCATCTAAAATAAATTACGATGATAGTTCAAAAGAATACTATTATAATGAAGCATGCGGATATATACCTGAGGCTGGATTTGAAAATCAATTAGTAGAAGCTAGGCGTTATGATGACTATATTGCAATATACGAAAAAGCAGTATTTTATGAGATAGATTTTATTAGCGATGCAATGACATATTATAGAGATGCTGAACATACTGATCCTATAGATGGAGAAGAATATGATTTTAATGATGCAGGTATATCAACTTATAAATATATCTTTGAAAAAGCCGAAGATGGTAATTACTATTTTAGCGAGGTTAAAAAGGAAAATAATATTTAACACTTGATTTTAAGTTAAAAATATAGTATCATTAGTAGTACGAAAGGAGTTAGCTATAAATTAATAGTTTATAGTTAACTCTTTTACTTTTAAAGGGATTGGTCAAATGGCACAATATTTTGAAAACGTTAATTTAAAAAGTAATTTAAATATCATTAAGGTTCACGTTTTAGGACAAGAATATTCTTTTTATACTGATAATGGTGTCTTTTCTAAAAGCAAATTAGATTTTGGAACTAGAACGTTATTAGAGAATTTACCAATTAGCGAACTTCATGGCCGTATTTTAGATGTTGGCTGTGGCTATGGTGTAATTGATATTATTTTAGGTAAAATTACAGATGCGGTATATGAAGGAATAGATGTTAATAAGAGGGCTATTCATTTAGCAGAAATGAATGCCAAATTAAATAAGATAAATAATGTCTCGTTCTATGAAAGTGATACTTATTCTCAAGTTAATAAAAAATATAATTATATTATTACTAATCCACCTATTAGAGCAGGCAAGGATATAGTATATGACATTGTTATGAATGCCAGAAATCATCTAGAGAGTGATGGCGTTTTATATATAGTAATAAGAAAAGAACAAGGAGCTAAATCGATGATACGGGACTTAATGGAGTATTATCAAGCTGAAATAATATGTAGAAACAAAGGTTTTTTTGTAATAAAATGTATTTTGCGTTGACATATTGTTTAAAATATGCTATTAATATAAATTGGCAACGTATTAGATTGAGTAAATATGTTCTTTGATTAAATAATGGTATAGGGGTGAAATGAGTGGCATATAAGATAATTAATTGCGGTAAACACCGCCAAAGAAGAAGTTTCTCTAGAATTAAAAACACTTACGAATTAAAGGATTTACTAGAAATCCAAAAGAAATCATATCAATGGTTTGTCGAGGTAGGAATTAAAGAAGTTTTCGAGGACCTATTCCCCGTAGAAAATTTTTCAGGGACTTTATCATTAGAATTTGGAGATTATCATTTTGATGAGCCAAGATATTCTATTAAACAGAGTAAAGACCGTGAAACAACTTATGCGGCACCTTTAAAGGTAGAAGTGCGCCTTTTTAATCATGAAACAGGCGAAGTAAAGGAGCAAGAGATATTTTTAGGCGATATGCCTTTAATGACAGATAGTGGTACTTTTGTTATTAATGGTGCAGAGCGTGTAATCGTATCTCAATTAGTAAGATCACCTAGTGTTTATTTCAATAAAGAAGTAGATAAAAGTGGTAGATCTTCTATTACATCACAGATTATTCCAACACGTGGAACATGGCTAGAGTTTGAAATAGACGCTAGAGACGTTTTATATGTAAGAATTGATAGAACTAGAAAAGTTCCATTAACAACATTATTACGTGCATTTGGATTGTCTAGTGATGAAGAAATCCTTAAATTATTTGGACAAGATGAGTATCTTGAAAATACATTAGCAAAGGATTCAACCAGAAATACTGATGAAGCACTAATTGAAATTTATGAAAAATTGCGTCCTGGAGAGCCTGCAACACTTGACTCTTCTAAAAACCAAATTATTACTAGATTCTTTGATGAATTTAGATATGATTTAGCGCGCGTTGGACGTTATAAATTTAATCGTAAATTAAATGTTTTGGATAGATTAATCAACCAAACTATAGCTGAAGATATTAAAGTTGATGGTGAAGTAGTTGTTGCTAAAGGTACTTTAGTTAATAGAGAAGTTCTTGATACATTAAAACCAATATTTGCTAATGGATATAATGTAAAAGAAGCTACTATTAATACTGATTTAGATAATTTAAATAAAATTCAAACAGTTAAGATTTATAATCCATCTAATAAGAAAGAAATTATTACTTTAATTGGTAATGATCAAACTTTAGATGTTAAGAGATTAACAGTACCTGATTTATATGCAGCTGTATCTTATTATTTAAATTTATTAAAAGGAATTGGACAATTTGATGAAATTGACCATTTAGGTAATCGTCGTATTCGTCAAGTTGGTGAATTATTACAAAATCAATTTAGAATTGGTGTATCTCGTATGGAACGAGTTATTCGTGAGAGAATGACTACGCAAGAAATGGAAGAAGTAACACCAAAGACTTTAATTAATATAAGACCAATTACAGCTGCCATGAAAGAATTCTTTGGTAGTAGCCAATTATCACAATTCATGGATCAAACTAACCCAATTGCGGAATTAACTAATAAGAGACGTTTATCAGCTTTAGGTCCAGGTGGATTGTCACGTGATAGAGCAGGTATGGAAGTTCGTGATGTTAATGCATCACACTATGGTAGAATTTGTCCAATTGAATCACCAGAAGGTCAAAACATAGGACTTATTACTTCCCTTGCTAGTTATGCTAAAGTTGATGATTATGGATTTATTATGACACCATATCGTAAGGTTAAGGATAAAGTATTAACCGATGAAGTAGATTATTTAACAGCAGATGAAGAAAATGATGTCATTATTTCCCTAGCAACAGTTAAAATTGATGATAATAATATGATGATTGAAGACCAGGTTCCAGCAAGATTCCGTGGAGAGAATATTATTGTTAAACCTGAGCAAGTAGATTATGTTGATGTTTCTCCTCAACAAGTAGTAGCTATTACAACTAGTTGTATTCCATTCTTGGAACACGATGATGCTACTCGTGCCTTAATGGGAGCAAACATGCAACGTCAGTCAGTACCATTAATAAAAGCTGAAGCACCACTTGTAGGTACAGGGGTAGAATATATTGCTGCTAAAGATTCTGGGGCAGTTATTGTAGCCAAAGCTGATGGTATTGTCGATTATGTAGATGCAAGAAAAATAGTTATTAAAACTAAAGGTGGAAAAGATGAGTATCATTTAGCTAATTTTGAATTATCTAATGCTGGTACTTGTCAACATCATAGACCTATTGTTAAAGTTGGTGAAAAAGTAGAGGCTGGGGATGTTATTGCTGATGGACCTAGTACAGATAAAGGAGAATTAGCATTAGGTAAAAATGTATTAGTTGCATTCATGACATTTAATGGATATAACTATGAGGATGCTGTTATCCTAAATGAAAGATTAGTAAAAGATGATGTTTATACAGGTATTCACTTGGAAGACTTTGAAATGCAATGCCGTGAGACTAAATTAGGACCAGAAGAAATTACAAGAGATATTCCTAATGTTAGTGATGAAGCAAGAAAGAACCTTGATGAAAATGGTATTGTAATAGTTGGTACTGAAGTAAAAGAAGGAGATATTCTTGTTGGTAAGGTTACACCAAAAGGAATGGCTGAACTTACATCAGAAGAAAAATTATTACATGCTATCTTCGGTGAAAAGACTCGTGAGGTAAGAGATACATCTCTTCGTGTTCCACATGGTGGAGATGGTATTGTTCACGATGTTAAAATCTTTACAAGAAAAGAAAATGATGAATTACCTGCTGGAGTTTCTAAAGTAATTCGTGTTTATATAGCTCAAAAGAGAAAAATTCAAGTAGGAGATAAAATGGCTGGACGTCATGGTAACAAAGGTGTTATTTCCTTAATTTTACCAGAAGAAGATATGCCATATTTACCAGATGGTAGAACTATCGATATTATGTTAAACCCACAGGGTGTTCCATCTCGTATGAATCTTGGACAAATTCTAGAGTTGCATTTAGGAATGGCAGCTAAAGAATTAAATGTTCATGTAGCTACACCAGTATTCGATGGAGCTAAAACAAGTGATATTGCTGAAATGATGGATGAAGCAGGACTTGCACCAGATGGAAAGACTATCCTTTATGATGGCCGTACTGGTACTCCATTTGATAATAGGATTTCAGTTGGTGTCATGTATATGATTAAACTACACCACATGGTTGATGATAAATTACATGCTAGAAGTACAGGACCTTACTCAATGGTTACACAACAACCATTAGGAGGTAAAGCTCAATTTGGCGGACAGAGATTTGGAGAAATGGAAGTTTGGGCATTATATGCATATGGTGCTGCGCATACATTACAAGAAATCTTGACCGTAAAATCAGATGATGTTGTAGGTCGTGTTAAAGTATATGAAGCTATCGTTAAAGGTCAAGAAATTAATCAAGCTGGAGTTCCTGAAAGCTTTAGGGTATTAATGAAAGAGTTCCAAGGATTAGGACTTGATATCAATATTATTAATGATAAACATGAGGTTCTACAATTAAAACAAATTGAAGAAGAAGAATATAAAGATGATTTCGTAGGAAATGCTGAAGATATGGAATTACCAATTCCTACTCATGAAGATGAGAATAGCGACTACGAAGATGAACAACAAGAAGATGAAGATGATGAGTTCGATGAAGACTTTGAAAGTGAGTTTGAGAGTAAATTTGAAGAAGATTTTATGGAAGGGGATGAGGAATAATGATAGAAGTAAATAAATTTGAAGCTTTAAAAATAGGTATTGCCTCTCCTGATAAAATCCGTGAATGGTCTTATGGTGAAGTAAAGAAACCAGAGACAATCAACTATAGAACTCTTCGACCAGAACGTGATGGATTATTCTGTGAAAAAATATTCGGACCAACTAAAGATTTTGAATGCGCTTGTGGTAAATATAAAAGAGTAAGATATAAAAATATCATTTGTGATAGATGTGGAGTTGAAGTAACTCGTAGTCAAGTAAGACGTGAGAGAATGGGTCACATTGAACTTGCCTCTCCAGTATCACATATTTGGTTCTTTAAAGGTGTTCCATCTCGTATGGGCTTAGTACTAGATATGTCACCAAGAGATCTAGAAGAAGTATTATACTTTGTAAGTTATGTTGTTATCGATAAAGGTATTGCACCATTAGAAAATAAACAAACTTTATCTGAAAAAGAATATCGTCAATATTATGAAAAGTATGGTAATGGTTTCCGTGTAGGTATGGGTGCTGAGGCCATAAAAGAATTATTACAAAAAGTAGACCTTGAGAAAGAACTTGAACAAATTAGAAAAGAATTAGAGGATGCCCAAGGTCAAAAGAGAACTAGATTGTTAAAACGTATCGATGTTCTTGATGCTTTCTATAAATCAGGAAATCGCCCTGAATGGATGATTCTAGATTGTATTCCTGTTATTCCACCTGAATTAAGACCAATGATTCAACTTGATGGTGGAAGATTTGCCACTAGTGATTTGAATGATTTGTATCGTCGTGTTATTAACCGTAACAATCGTTTGAAAAAACTTATTGATTTAAAGGCACCTAGTATTATTATTCAGAATGAAAAACGTATGTTACAAGAAGCAGTTGACGCTCTATTTGACAATGGAAGACGTGGTAGAAGTGTTACTGGTGCCGGAAATCGTCCTTTGAAATCAATTTCTAGTATGTTAAAAGGTAAACAAGGAAGATTCCGTCAAAACCTATTAGGTAAACGTGTAGACTACTCAGGACGTTCTGTTATCGTTGTTGGACCATCACTAAAAATGTATCAATGTGGTATTCCTAAAGATATGGCTATAGAGTTATTCAAACCACATGTTATTAATGGATTAGTATCTCGTGATATAGCCCATAATATTAAAGCCGCTAAGAGATTAATTGAAAATAGAGATCCTCAAGTATGGGATGTTGTAGAAGATGTTATTAAAGAGCATCCAGTTATGCTTAACCGTGCTCCTACGTTACATAGACTTGGTATTCAAGCATTTGAACCAGTATTAATTGGTGGTAAAGCTATTCGTCTACATCCATTAGTATGTCCTGCATTTAATGCTGACTTCGATGGTGACCAGATGGCTGTACATGTACCATTGTCAGAAGAAGCCCAAGCAGAAGCAAGATTATTGATGTTAGGATCTAACAATATCCTATCACCAAAGAGTGGTGACCCAATCGTTACCCCTTCACAAGACATGGTATTAGGTAACTATTACTTAACAATGGAAAAAGAAGGACTTGATGGTGAGGGTAGAGTATTCAAAGATTCTAACGAAGCTTTGATGGCTTACGAAAGACGTGAATTAACATTACATACGAGAATTGCCTTACCTGTTGACTCATTTAAACATAAATTATTTACTGAAGGTCAAAAAGGCAAATACTTAGTTACTACTGTTGGTAAATTAATCTTTAATGAAATCCTACCAGATTCATTCGCATATTTAAATGAACCAACTTTAGATAATATACAAGGAATTACTCCTAATAAATACTTTATTGAAAAAGGACAAAATATTCCTGAAGTTATTAAGAGTATGCCACTTGTAAAACCATTCCCTAAGGGAACTTTGGAAAACATTATTGCTCAAGTATTCAAACGTTATAAAACCACTGAAACTTCTATAATGTTGGATAAATTAAAAGACCTAGGATTTAAGTATTCAACGGTTGCAGGTATCACGATATCTATTAGTGATGTTGTAACTAGTGACCATAAAAATGAAATTATTGCTGAAGCTCAAAAAGTTGTTGATAAGATTAATAAACAATATCAACGTGGATTAATTACTGATGAAGAAAGATTCCAAAAAGTAATATCTACATGGGATGATGCTAAAAACCAGGTTCAAAAAGAACTTGCTGAAAAAGCTGATAAAGATGTTGATAACCCAATCTTCATGATGATGCATTCTAAAGCCCGTGGATCAATTTCTAACTTTACACAGATTGCTGGTATGCGTGGTATCATGTCTAAACCAGATGGTACACCTGTAGAAATCCCTATTACATCTAACTTTAGAGAGGGCCTATCAGTTGCCGAATTCTTCTTGTCAACTCATGGAGCTCGTAAGGGTAGCGCTGATACAGCATTAAAGACAGCCGATTCTGGATATTTAACAAGACGTTTAGTTGATGTTTCACAAGACATTATTGTAAGAGAAGAAGATTGTGGTACTGAAAACGGTGTTGTTGTACGTGAATTTGTTAATGACAAGACTGGTGAAGTAATTGAAAAATTATATGACCGTATTGTTGGAAGATTCACTAATAAGAAAGTTATTAACCCAGAAACAAAAGAAGTTATTGCTGATAAATTAGAATATATTACTGAACAGCTTGCTGACAAAATCATTAAAGCAGGTATTAAGGAAGTTGAAATTAGAACAACGCTAACATGTAATACGGCAAATGGTGTATGTCAAAAATGTTACGGTAGAAACTTAGCTACTGGAAATATTGTTGAAATTGGTGAAGCTGTTGGTATTATGGCTGCTCAATCAATTGGTGAGCCTGGTACACAGTTAACAATGAGAACATTCCATACTGGTGGTGTTGCTGGTGGAGAAGACATTACTCAAGGTTTACCTCGTATTCAAGAGTTATTTGAAGCAAGAATTCCAAAAGGAAAATCAACTATTGCTGAAATCAATGGTAAAGTTTCTAAAATCGAAGAAGACCATGGTAGATTTAAGATTAGTGTTACTAATAAACTAGAGACTAAAGAACATATTTCTAACTATGGAGCTAAGATGCGTGTAGAATTGAACGATGAAGTATCTGCTGGTGATAAATTAACTGAAGGAGCTATAAGCCCTAAAGAATTATTAGCAGTAACGGATCCACTTACTACGCAAGAATACATTTTAAAAGAAGTTCAAAGTGTATATCGTAGTCAAGGTGTTGATATTTCTGATAAACACGTTGAAATCATTGCAAGACGTATGATTTCTAAGATTAGAATTATTGATTCAGGTGATACATTATTCTTACCAGGATCACTTGTAAATTATAGAGAATTTACTGATGGTAATAAAGAAGTAATTATTAATGGAAAGCGTCCAGCAACTGGTAGACCAATACTTCTTGGTATTACTAAAGCTTCTCTAGAAACTGATTCATTCTTATCAGCTGCATCATTCCAAGAGACAACAAGAATATTAACTGATGCTGCTATAAGAGGAAAAGTTGATACATTACAAGGATTAAAAGAGAACGTTATTATAGGTAAGTTAATTCCAGCTGGTACTGGTGCTAGACAATATAAGAACGTTGATTATGAGTTAGCATCTCAATTTATTGATGAAGAACCTATTGATAAATTAGAAGATCAACTAATGGAATAAAGTGAAAAGAGTTCAAATTTGAACTCTTTTTTGATATACTATTTTGTAGAATTAAGAGGTGTAATTTATGAAGAAATTTGTAAGCAAACATAAGCAATTAATCATAATTATAGTTATTGTATTAGTAATAGGGGGAATTGCCTTAGGTAATAAGATATATAAGAATTTCTATTTGACTTCAGAAGTTTATCGTACTTGTAATGATGATGGACTAACTACTCTTTCATGTAAGTATTATATGTTCCAGAAAAGTGGTAAAGTTTATTCAATAACTCAGAATATTAGCTATAAAAAAGATTTTGATGAGAGAGAAAATATTGAAAAACTGTTATTAAAGCATGGAATTGATAATGTTATCAAAAAATGTAGTGGGTATGGATATTGTAAAGATGTATTAGAAGTTAGTGATACCATGACTGGAGTCTATACTATTAATTCTGGGAGAATTACAATTGATTGGGATTCTGAATACGATACCAGGTCTTATTTTAAAATTAAAGATGGAGCGATTTGGGCTTTAGACTCTGATATGCAAATAACAAACACCTCATATTATCCAGTTGGAAAAGATAAAGAGTGGGAAAAATGCAGAAAAAATAATAATTGTGATGAAGTGTTTTCTATTGATGATCCACTAAATGATTTTGATTATAGCACTTTGCATCTAGGCTATGAAAATATGCTTGACTTTGAAAACTATAAATATAATTGTAACTATGTTTTTCAATATGCGTATAAGGATATTACTGGTGATGGTATTGATGAAATGTTAGTTCGTAGTAGTTATAATGGCAATGATTGGAATCTAGTACAAATTTATTATGGTAATACGTGGATAGAGAAAATATTACCTTTAGGTGATGATGAACTTCCATATGATTCTACCACTATATCCGAAGTTTATGAGGGAGGATATATTTATATTTATGGAAAACATCTATCAGGTGGTTATTATAAGGTTTCAGAAGATGGATTCTTATTAGATTATGTTGGAGATTCTGAATATGATTTGCCTAATCAAAAATCGTTATATGACACAATAACAAATTGGCAAGCAATTAATCAAGATGAAGAATATTGTAAAAGGTATGAATAGTTATAAGTAGAAATATGTGATAAGCAAAGAGATGAATAGAGGTTATTTGTTTAAATATAATCTCTTTTTTGCAAAAGTGTGATTATTTTGCCAAAAAAAGTTACAAAAGTGTGATAAAAATAAGAATATTTCTAGCAAAAGTGTGATATAATGTTAACAGAGGTGATAAATATGAAAAGATTTATAACTAAAAAACTTATTGCATGGAAAAATAGTAAAGATAGAAAACCCTTGATTTTAAAGGGTGCAAGACAAGTAGGCAAAACTTATATTCTTAAAGAATTTGGTGAGAGTAACTATGATGATGTAGCTTATTTTAATTTTGATCATGATGAAGGATTAGCTAACCTCTTTATTGATACTAAAGATCCAAAAAGAATTATTGAGCAATTATCTCTTGCTAACGGGAAGAAAATAAGTCCGGAATCTACCTTAATAATTTTTGATGAGATTCAAGAATGTCCTAATGCCTTAAATTCATTAAAATATTTTTACGAAGAAGCTAATGAATATCATATAGTTTGTGCTGGATCGTTATTAGGAATTCGTTTATCTAAAACATCTTTTCCTGTGGGAAAGGTAGATTTTTTAAATTTATATCCTATGACATTTAGTGAATTTTTAATTGCTGATAATAAAGAAAATCTTGTTGAAGTAATGCAACAAACTAAAGAAATAAAACAAATACCTAAAATTTTTGAAGACCAATTAATTGAAAAATTAAAAACATATTACATTGTGGGCGGAATGCCAGAGGCTGTTTTTAGTTGGGTCAATGATAAAGATATAGAGAAAGTTAATAAAATACAACAAAATATTTTAGATTCTTATGAGCATGATTTTTCAAAGCATGTTGATTCTACTGAAGCTAATAAAATATCACTTATATGGAATGGTATACCATCTCAGTTAGCTAGAGAAAATAAAAAATTCGTTTATCAAGTAGTTAAAAATGGGGCAAGGGTGCGAGAATATGAAGGAGCTTTAAATTGGTTAAAAGATACACATTTAATTTCTAAATGTTATTTGGTTAGTAAATGCGCTTTTCCTTTAAAGGCTTATGTTGAATTATCTGCATATAAGATTTATATGATGGATATAGGATTACTTAGACAAATGGCGAAATTAGATAGTAGTATTATTTTAGAAGGTAACAAATTGTTGGAAGAATTTAAAGGCTCATTTACTGAAAATTATGTTGCCAATACCTTAAACTATTTATTAGATGAAGCGCCAAATTATTTTACTTTTGATAGAAATGAAATAGACTTTGTTATTCAAAGAAAGAATAAGATTATTCCTATAGAGGTAAAATCTGATAAAAACACTAATAATAATAGTTTAACTAAATATAATGCTGAAAATGATAATAAAATATCATTTAGGTTCTCTTTAAATAATTTGGCAAAAGATGGGAAAATTGTTAATATTCCCTTATATTTTATCGAGTATATTAATAATCTTAATTTAGATTAAAATAATTTTGTTTGACTTTGTTCTTTAGAGAACAAAGTTTTTTCATGTAATCGTGTTAGGTCACATAAATAAAAAGCAACTGTCTAAAATTTGATTTTGCGGCAGTTACTTAAACTAATATTAGATTTTAATTTATTGCTTTGAACTCTTTTTTTGTTTCTTTAATAAGTCTCTAATTTCTTCTAGTAGTAATACATCTTCACTTTTCGGAACCTCTACAACTTCTTCTTGATGTTCTTCTTCTTTTTTCTTAACAAAGAACCGGTTAACAAATTTGATTAAGACAAAGATACAGAAAGCTACAATTAAAAAATCAATGATGTTTTGAATAAATGACCCATAAGCAATATTAGCATCACCTATTTTAATGGATAATCTAGATAAATCATGTCCACCTAAAATAATACCGATTAATGGTGTTAATATATCGTTAACTAATGATGTAACAATTTTTGTAAAAGCTCCACCAACAATAACACCTACAGCTAAGTCTAAAACATTTCCTCTTGCTATAAAAGTTTTAAATTCATTAATGAATCCACTCATTTTTTTCTTATCTTCTTCAATCTTTTCCTTCATTATCTTACCACCTCAATTATAATTATAACACATGGTTAGCAAAATAAAAATGTATTTGTGTATTTAGGGTTAAAAATGGAGGGGAGAAAATAACAGTTAAATTTATACTTCCCAAGTTTCGCACTTATTAAAGCAAAAAATCACCATTTAGCCCAGTGTTTATAAGGATTTATAGTGATTTTTATTT
>CANQGH010000016.1 GCA_947601845.1 uncultured Bacilli bacterium
GATTTTATTGGCGAATAATTCGTATTAACGAAGATGGAAGTGTAAGGATGATTTATCAAGGAACAACTCCTGATGCATTTGGTGATTCTGCTACTATAGGAACGAGTGCTTTTAACAACGATGAAGAAGATAATGCTTATGCAGGTTATATGTATGGAACTCCCGGAAGTAGTACATATGAGGCAACACATGCTAACATTAATGATAGTACAATTAAAATTTTTATTGATGATTGGTATAAAAAAAATTTAATATCTTATAATGATTATATAGCCGATAGTGGCTTTTGCAATGATAGAAGTTTATATAGTGGAACTGGGATAGGTACTTCTGAGACTGATTACGGTGCATATGGTCGATTAGTAACTGGCATAGGGGTCGATAGAAAGATATCTCCTCAATTTAAGTGCCCACAGCAAAATGATTTATTTACAGTTGATAACAAAAAAGGTAATAGTTCACTTACTTATCCGATAGGTTTGATAACAGCTGATGAGGTAACATATGCTGGCGGTGGTGTGGTTAGTAATCGTAATTACTATCTATATATGCCAGAAAATTATGCAGCTTATTCTTATTGGGGAATGTCCGCGCAATTTTATGCTTCTTCTCCAAACTATGTGTCTGTGTCTTCTGTTGGTCGGTATGGGACTAGTGGTGGCTCTTCTGTTAATGTTGAGACTTTTAGTGTTCGTCCTGTTATTAATCTTAAGGCTGATGTTGGAATAACCGATGCATCACAGAATGGTACTATCGGGAATGTGTATGTTATTGATACTAGAAAAGAAATAATAGCAAAATCATTTGCAACCGATAGTTGGGAAACAATAAAGGCGAATGTTAATTCAGATGTGTACAAAGTAGGGGACACAAGGGAGATAGATTTAGGTAGTTTAGGGAAACATACATTACGTATAGCCAATAAATCAACGCCAGCTGCTTGCCAAGATACGGAAAACTTTTCCCAAACAGCATGTGGCTTTGTGATAGAGTTTGCAGATATCATAGCAGAGCATGCAATGAATTCAAGTGATACAAATAGTGGTGGTTGGGAAAAAAGTGAAATGCGAGAATATGTAAATAAAGATATATATGAAGCATTACCAGATGATTTAAAAGTGGTAATAATAGAAACAAATGTCATATCAGGACATGAGGAAGGAGTTAGTGCAAACTATAAAACCACAGATAAACTTTATTTATTCTCAGTACCAGAAATATATGGAATATATGGAGAAGAAAATGAAGAGTTAGATCAAGCCCTTGATAAAGCATATGATGTAACAAGACAATTGGACTATTATGAAAGCAAAAAAGTAACGGTCTATGATTTTAGTGAACCCATAAAAAAATATAATGGTAATATTGAGCAATGGGCTTTGCGGGGTGTTCCTACTGTGATACCAGGGATTTCTTGGTTTGGTGATGTGTTTACAGATGGTGGTTATGGGTACGCATTTCCTAATGAGAGTAGTGGTGTATCTCCAGCTTTTAGAATAGGCTAACCCAATTTATTTATTATGATAAACTATATAAAAAAGAATATATTTGAGATTTTGTATCAAAAATATACTCTTTTTTATCTTTTATATATTTTTATTTTCTTCTTTTAAATATGTCTCTTATAATCCACTTACATATGTATCAGCTAGGCAATCTAATACTCCAACACAATTTAAGTTAATAGTGAAGAAGTCTTGTGTTGCTACATATGGAAAAGCATCTATAGCAGTAGTATCAGGATTTGGTGCTAAAACTCTAAAAGTTGCACAATTATCATCTAAATTTTCAATTCTAAATACACTACTAGTACCAGTTGTATTATTCAATGTATATGGCATAGTCCATAATGTATTATTACAACAACTATAGAAACTAATAGGTCTTGTATTTAAACAGAATCCACTAGGATTAGGTCCTAAGAATGGTTTACTACAACCATTAGGAATATCACAGTCTTCACCTTTTTGTTGAAGCATTAAGATTAATTCTAAAGTACTAATGAAAGAACAAGAACAACTATTATTATTCCCACACATAATTTTTCCCCCTTTCTATAAATCTACTACGGTATCAGCTAAGCATTTCAAAGCACATACACATCCCAAATTGATTGTAACAGTATCTCTTGTTGTAATATAAGGACTAAGTGTATTAGTAGTATCAGGATTTGGTATCAATATTGATACAGTTACACATCCATCGCATACATTTTCAACACGAAATGTACTACTTGTGCCAGTTAAAGTTACACCATTTACTACTGTACTATAGTTAACAGTGATTAAGTTATTATTACATCCATAAAATGTTACCGGTCTTGTATTAAAACAAACACTAGGTAAATTTATCCCTAAAAAAGGTCTACTACATGTATTATCAAAACATTCATTTTGCTCACTACTTCTTTGTAGAATGTCAATAAGTTTAAGTGTTTTTGTAAAGCAACAACCACAATTATCGTTGTTATTATTAGTATTATTCATATAATCAACTCCTTTTTATTATTTCTATTATAGGATATTCTTCTTGGTGCATATGGTGTCGTGTTAATACCTATAATTTATAATATTCTTTTAAGAAATTTTATATTAATAATTTACAAATGCCGATTAGTTTGGTATTATGTTAATATATAGAATAAAAGATATAGAATAAAGAGGCTAAATAAATGAATAAATTATATAAATATATGTTGTTAATATTATTTTTACTAATTCCTGGCAAAGTTTTTGCTGAGTCTAATATTATTATTAATTGTAATAGTAATTATGTGGCAGGAACTATTTTAGAGTGTTCTTTAATAGCTAATGTTGATGAGGGAATTACTTATGACAGGGTAGAGAGTTCAGTTTCAGTTGCTAATAATGAGACTATAGCTTTTACTAATGCTCAAAATTTAACGGGAACACTACAAAATAATAAATTAAGTATTAAAAGTGATAAAGAAGTAGGAAGTGTTACTACTTTAGGTACATTAAAAATTAAGTTTCCTATCTCGACTTCTGGTGAAAAAGAAATTAAGTTACAAAATATAAAATTTTATAAAGATAATTCTGAAGTATTATCTTTAAATAGTGCCGATTCTATAGTTAAGGTTGCTTCTAGTGTCAATACTTTGGAAAGTCTTAGTGTTGATGAGTGTAATGATTGTAAACTAAGTCCTAGTTTTGATAAAGATACTACTATATATGTTGTAATAACTAATTCCAATAAAATTAAGATCAATGCCACAGCTAGTGGTAATGCTAACGTGACTGGTGCTGGTGAAAAAGCTTTAACTAAAGATAATGAAACCTTTAATATTGTAGTTACTGCTGAGTCAGGTGATATGAAGACTTATAAGATAACAGTAATAAAACAGGAGACTAAATCTAATGATAATTCTTTAAAATCTTTAAAGGTAGATGGAAGTACTTTATCTCCAACTTTAGCTAACAATACTACTACTTATAGAGCTCAATCTACCAAAGATAAAGTAGTAATTAGTGCTGAATGTAATGATAATTTAGCTACTGTAGTAGGTACTGGCGAGAAATCTTTAAAATTAGGTGAGAATAAATTTGATGTTATTGTAACGGCTCAAGATGGTACTACTAAAAATTATTCAGTAATAATTGATAGAATAAATAACGAAGAAAAGCCTAAATTAAAGAGTTTAATCATTAATGGTGAAGAGATGAACTTGGCGGAAGGCTCATTAAATTATACTTATAGAGTAAGTTCTTTAGTTAAATCTCTAGATATTGAGGCATTAGGTACAAGTGAAGATTATACTATTGAAATAGATGGAAATGATGAATTAGTTGATGGAGAAAATATAGTAACAGTTACAGTAATAGATACTAATAATGTAAAAACTATATATACTATTACAGTAATTAAAGATACGGATACTAGTTTAGGACTATCTGATTTAACAGTAGAAGGTTATAATATTAATTTTGATAGGGAAGTATTAGAATATAATATTACTATTAATGGTGAAGAAAGCTTAAATATAAATGCGGTACCTACTAGTGAAGATTATAGTGTTGAGATTACTGGTAATAGTAATTTAAAAGATGGTAGTACTATTCGTATTGTAGTAACAGATGCTTCATTTAATACAAAAGTTTATACTATTAATGTTGCTGTAAATAATACTCAACTAAATAGTAATACGGATACTAGTGATATAAATTATATTCCTATTATTATGACTGGTTTATTAGTTTTGTTATTTATTATTGATTTAATCTTACTTATCCAAAGAATTAAAAAGAAATAATTTGGTATTTTAAACATATTATAGTATAATGGTAAGTGGTGATTAAAAATGAAAATAGAATATATAGTAGTGTTAGTAATTTTATTTATTATTCTTCTAGCAATATTAAAAGCTGGAAGAAAAGATGCACATTTACAATTAAATAAATTACTAGACTATTTAGGTGGTAAAGATAATATAATATCTACAGAAATTAATTTATCTAGGTTTAAGGTTACTTTAAAAGATATTAGTATAGTTGACAAAGAGGCTATTCAAAAACTTGGGGCTAAAGGTATTGTCGAAATAGATAATCAATTGAAAATTATTCTAGGTCCTGAATCTAAGCAATTAAAGAAATATATTGATGATTTAAAATAAAAAACAATATATTTCGACACAATTCGACAAATTTCAACAAAATAAATTCATATAATGTAAATGAAAGAAGGCGTTGTATGAATTTTTTTGATGGTTTTATTTTAAATACAATTTTATTATTGTTCCCATTATTCTTATACTTAATATATGTGGCATATAAGAAAGATGTTCATAAAGATGAAGTTAATTTGTTTTTTGAATTGGCTCTATTTTTGTCCTTATTCTTAATTAGTAGATATGGGTTTCTTAATAACAATAGTTATGTGACTATTTTAGCTAATATTCCACTTCTTTTTGCTTACTTAAAAGGAAGAAAATTAATAGCTATTGTGATATCCTTTATTTTAGGGTTATATTATATTATTCTTTTTGGTTATCCACCAAGTATTATTGTTTTAGAATATTCCACTTATTTTATTTTATATATGCTTTTAAGAAGAAAAAATATTACTTGTAGTTATATTATTAATACCTTTACTATTATTAAAGCATTTGTCTTATCTTTTTGTACTTTTTACTTTATTAATCCCGGTGGTAACACCATTATGAATTTAATTAATATTTTGTTATCGGTTATAACTTTTTATATGGCATCTATTTGTTACTATAAGTTAATCAGTAAAATAGAAGATATGGTTATGTTGAATAATACTTTAAAAGAATTAGAGAAAGAAAAAATGATTCGTAATTCTTTATTTAAAATTACTCATGAAATTAAAAATCCTATTGCAGTATGTAAAGGATATTTAGACATGATTGATTTGGATAATAAGAAGAAAGTAGAGAAATATATTCCAATTATTAAAAGTGAAATCAATAGGACACTATCGTTAATGGATGATTATTTGGACTATTCTAAAATAAAAATTGAAAAAGATATTATTGATGTTATTTTATTGATAGAGGATACGGTAAAATCAATGGATGTTTTATTAAAGGCGCAAAATATTAATACGGTTTATGATATAAGTGATGAGGAAGTGTATATGCAAGCAGATTATAATAGGTTAAAACAGGTATTGGTTAATTTAATCAAAAATAGTGTTGAATCTAAAATGGAAGATAGAGATTTAACTATAGGAATAAAAACAGAAGTAAGTAAGGATAATGTTAAGATTATTGTTAGTGATAATGGTATTGGTATGACTAGTGAGGAATTAAATCATTTAGGTGAAGTCTTTTATACTACTAAGGAAAGAGGTACAGGCATAGGAGTTAATTTGTCTAAGGAGATAATTGAACGTCACAATGGTACATTGGTGTATGAATCAGAAAAATATGGTGGTACTAGTGTTATTATTACTTTGCCTATTGATCCTGAACTTAATATTTGACAAACAATATCAGATGTGTTATAATACATCTCACCTAACGAGAAAGGATAGAAGGGGGAAAATATATGAAAAAAATAAGTAATTTCAATGAATACTATAGTAACATCTTAAAAGAATGGTATGATCTTAGTGAAGAAGATGTCAAAGATTATATGGATCATCGTAAAGTAGTAGCTAAATGCAATGCTAAAAAGAAGAATGTTGCTCTTCCTAGTTTTGTAGTAACTGGTGAAGGACTTGCTGGAGTAGCCATTGGTCTTATTCATCCACTAGGATGGGTATATATGGGTGCAGCTATTGCTGTAACTGCTGTTGGTGCTACTATCGGAACAGTATCTTTAGTAAAAAATAATCCTTATAAGGAATGCGATGATAGTGTTAAAGATGAATACAAAGAATATGATGAAGAATATAAAGCGAAAGCTAAACGATATAAAAAATATGCTAAAAAAAGTAAATAAGTAGGGGTATGAAAAAGAATGATAATTATTTTACCATTCTTTTTTTATAATATAATAGGAAAGTCATAGAAAAGGATTGAGAAGACGAATTTGATATAAAAGCAAGTAAAAACTCAGGGCAAATATATCTAAAATTAGATATAAATGTATCCTGCTTTTTTAAAAATTAAGTAAAATTTTTAACCTTTATATTTATGATGAAAACCTCTGATAGATTTATAATCTATCGGTACACATTTTTTGTGATGACATTTTGGACATATTGTATAAGGAGGTGTAGAAATCGGCAATCCATTGAGCATATCATCTTGTTCAAACTCTTTAACCATTTCAATAGGTGCTTCAAATTCAACTTTACATTTAGGACAAATATATTCAACAACTTTGCCACTAAGAGGAAAAGGAATAGAAGAGAAATCAAATTTAATCATAAAATCAAAACCTTTCATGTAATAAGTACTACACATTCCATTTTAACATCACAATGAGGGCAATATAAAGGATTTCTTTTGAAATATTTTTGAATAGAGAGTTCAAATTTAAGCAATTGTTTTCTAAAAGGTATTTTAACATCGTCAATTAATTTTTTTATTAAGTTATGCATTTTAGGTTTCTTTCGATAAAAACCATAATAACGAATGATTTTATAATTTTTTGGTAAAACATGTCTAATTAAGAGAAATAAGAAATGATGAGCAGAAACAGTTACTTCATGGTAAGATTCATCTTCATGAGCATTGTAGAAAAAAGTAACATTGTTGCCATCATAATTGAGAATTCTATTTTCACTTATAGCAAGTCTACCACAATATCTACAAATATATTCAATCCCATCTTTTAAATTATTAAATTTCTTTTTTTCAGCATATACATAAAATCCCTTTTTATGATTAAGGAATGCTTTTCTAGCATCCTCTTTAGTAAATTCAGGGATATTTTTAATCATTAAATCTATTAAAATTTTTTGGAATCTAAAAGATAAGGCATCAAAGTTGAAATAATCCCATTTTTTGAGCTCAGTATTAGAAATCTTGATTTCAGCAATCAAAATATGGATATGAGGATTGAACTTTAAATCACGTCCAAAAGTGTGTAAAAAAGCGAAGAACCCAGGCAAGAATTTTTGCTTGGAAATATATTTTTTCTTTCTTTTCTTTTTCTTCTTAAAAGATTCACTAAGAATAGAGTAAATAGTTTGACAAACAGCTTCAAATAAAATATCAATTCTATCCAAAGGGTAAAAGAAGTATTTTCTAAACTCCTTAGGAATAGTAAAAACAATTTGTCTGTGAGGACAATTGTAAGCAGTTTGTAAAATTTTTTCAACACGTTCTAATTTGTATTTGTAGCCACAAGAAGTACAGCATCGAGATTTACAAGTATTACCAACAAAAATATAGTCACCACATTCAGGGCATTGATATACAGTAGATCCTAATTGCTTATTATGACAAGCAATAACTTTTTCAAATTCTTCTTTAGCGTTAGGTCTATAATAATCAACCAAATCTTTGTTTTGTTTATAGAAGTCATCCCAATGGTCTTCAATAATTTGGGAAATAATTCCAGTTTTTTTGAAAGAATTATAATTTGGATTAAGATGACCTTCAGAGTCAAACATATTCTCATCATAATTATGGTCTAAGAAATAATTTACAAATTGGTCAATAGATAGAACTGGTATTTTATCGTTTGAATTATTTTTCATAATCATATTATAACAAAAAGGAATTCCGTTAGGAATTCTCAATGAAAAGTTTTACTTTTCATTTTTCTTGAATTATTTTTATTTTATCTTTTATATTAATATTTTGAATACTTCCTTTTGGCAATTCATATGTATTATAGACCTTTCTTTTGGGAAGAATAATGCGATTTCTCTTTAAGTTTGGGTATAGATAGAGAATATTATTATCTATATCAGTTAAAATGACATCAATTTCATCTTTCATAAAAAAGGTGTGTATACCATTACATTTTCTAAATAGTAGAGCATAATTAATCTTCTTTTTAAACATTAGTCCCTTAAATCTTTGGTAAAAGCCTTTAGCTTCATATAAAGGAATTTCGTTGTGGTTAATGATTATTTTCATTGATATCACCAAAATAAATATATCATAAATAATAATAATTGGCTATTCTGAAATAAAAAATAACAATAGATTGACAAAAGCTGAAAATCATTATAGAATAATAGTGTATAAAAGGGTATGGTGATATTATGTTCAATATGAATAAAAAAGGACAAGCATTAGTTGAGTACGTTTTAATTATAGCATTGGTAGCAGTAGTAATTATTGGCGTTATTACTACTTTCGGAGGCGTATTAAAGGATAAGATAACAGAGGTGTCATGTTCTATTTCTGGTCAAACTTATGAGCCAGGAGAAGGTACCGGAAAAGGGTTCTGTAATCCAGGCGATTAATAAAAAGATTGACTAATTGAGAATACTGTGTTATAATAGGCCTCATTGAAAGCGCTAGTACAGGTTTTTAATAATTTTGTACTGCGCTTTTTTATATTTCATTTTTTATATTTTTATGTTATATTATATATGCAATATAACAATTAGGAGGTTTTGTATGAAAATTGATTTTAAAAAATTAAGAGATGAGGTCTCAAAAATAACGAAAGCAGGGGAAATAGAGAAAATATTACCACATGATACTTTATATAATAGACTTAGGGAAACGGCCTTAGAAAGACCTGATCAACCCGCTATTATGTACATGAATAGGAAGATTAGCTTTAAAGAATTCCTAGATATTGTTGATAATGCCGCTAAAGGATTTAGCGAACTTGGTATATCATATGGTGATATGGTAACAGCAAGTCTATTATCTACACCATATGGTATTGCTACTATTTATGCTCTTGATAAGGTTGGCGCTACTATCCATTTAGTTAATGGTGCTAGCAGTAAAGAGGAGTTAAAGAGAGAATTAACTCATATTAAATCAAAATACTTTGTTGCTAACGATATTTTCTGTGGAAAAGATAAGGAAGATATTTTTAATGAGGCAGGAATAGAGAAAGTTATTACTACTTCACTTTTAGATACTCTTCCAACGGGATTTAACTTTGATAAGGTTAAATACGCCTTAATTGAAAAGCTTAAAGGATTAAAAGAAAAAGATTATAGCGAAAATACTATTAGCTTTGATAAATTATTAGAGATAGGACGTGCAAGTAGTAGAGAATTAGAATCTTGTAAGTATGTACCAGGACATGTTGCTACCATTGCTTATACTAGTGGTTCAACTGGTAATAGTAAACCTTGTGCAGCTAGTTGGGAAAAACTTGATTCTATGGTTGAGATAATGGGAATGACAGAGCAAGGAAGATTTAAAGAAGAAGATGTTATGTTTGCAACTTTCCCATTGTGGATATATTACTCATTGCTTAATATGATTCATGAACCATTATGTCTTGGTGTAACCCTTGCACTTGATCCATTATTTGATCCTAAGAATTTAATAAAAAGAAATGAACAATACCAATTTAATCATTGGTTAACGATACCACCATATTTAAAAAGTGCCGTTGAATCAAAGAAAAAGACTGATTGTTCACGTTGGAAAATAGTATTAACTGGGGGAGCCGAATTACCTAATAGTGTCAAATTAGCAGCTGATGAATATATCGCTAAAAATGGTGGTAATGTTAAAGTTGTACAAGGATATGGTGCTAGCGAGTGCTTAGGAGCTTTTGCATATGGTTATTATCCTAATTCAACTATGGGAAGTTTAGGTAAACCTTGTGTTGGTAATATGTTAAGAATATTGGATCCAGAAACTAAAAAAGAAGTTGCAATGGGTGAGTCTGGTGAAGGATATTTCTATTCAGCAGCTTTAATGGATGGTTATTATGGTGATAGTGAAGCTACTAGCCACAATTTGATACCAGATGAAAATGGAGTTATTTGGTATAAGACTGAAGATTTAATTCACGTTAATGAAAATGGTGAAATATTCTTAGATGGAAGAATTAGGCGTATTGCTCTTTGCTTAGATAGCAATAATAATCCAACGAAGATTATTCCAGAACGTACTAGAAAAGAATTAATGAATATGGATGCAATCGATAAATGTGAAGTTATTACTGTTCCAGATCCAGTATCTGTTAATAAAGCTGTTGCGTGTGTAGTATTAAAAGGGGATAATGAGAAGAGCGAAGACATGAAAAAAGCTATTATTAGTTATTCTGAAAAGAGTGTTCCTATTTATATGGCAGCACGCGATGTAATGTTCATTGATGAAATTCCATTAACTAGTGCCAACAAACCAGATATTGCAGCTTTAGAGAGTATGTATAATGATTGCAATAATTTAGAAGTAAACAAGACCAAAGTAAAAACTTTATTTAAAAGAAAATAATATTTAATTAAAGAGGTGTGTTTTAATGAATATAATTTGGTTACAATTAGCTAGTTTAGTTTATATCGTATTTTTAAACATAATCTATTTTTCTAAGAATAGATTATCTACTTTAGAAAATAATGTATATAAGAAACTACTCGTATTAAATGTTTTGGGATTGCTAATTGAATTATGTTGTTTCTATTCGGTATCCCATATGGATACGATGCCATTCTTTAATGCGTTTGTAACCAGATTATTGTTAGTATATTATTTTGGCTTTATCATGCTTTATACTTATTATGTCTTTATAGTGGCGCATAATACTGATGATGCCGATAAGAAAAAATTAACTTCTTTCTTGGCAAAAGTGCGAAATATATGCTTTATTGTTTTTGCTATTAATTCTATTATAATGAGCTTTTTACCACTAGAATATTATAAAGGTGAAAATTATGTATATTCATATGGTACAGCAGTAAATTATCTTGTGGTCTCTTTAGCAGTGGTAATTGGTGTTTGGCTAATTGTGTTATTTAAACATTTTAAAAATATTAAAGTCAAAAAATATTTACCAATTATTACCTTTATTGTTCTAGCTGGTATAGGTGGTGTAGTACAATCTATATATCCGCAATTATTACTTACTACACCAATTGAAACATTTATTATATTTTTAATGTTTTTTACAATTGAGAATCCCGATATGAAAATGATTAACGAATTACTTGAAAATAGGAAAATAATAGAACGTGCGAATGAGGAAAAATCTGTTTTCTTGTTCAAAGCATCACAAGGATTAAAAGAACCAGTTAATAATATTGATAAGCAAATTGAATTATTTAATCAGGTTAAGGAAAATACTAGTGAAGATGTGGGTAATATTATAGAAAATATTGATGCTAATAATAAAAAAATCAGATATTTAATTAATGAAGTAATAGGAATTAATTCTTTCGATATCAATAATATTAAAAAGTCTAAAAATACTTATAATATATATTCTTTATTGGAAAATATAAAAGCAAGAGGTAATGCTTTAGTAAAAAATGGTGTTGATTATAAATTTGAGGTAGTAGAAAATATTCCTAAAGAGTTGTATGGTGATGGAATTAGGTTAAAACAAGTATTGATTAGTATTTTAACAAACTGTCTTAACACTACTAAACAAGGTTTTGTTTTGGTTGATGTTAATTCCTTTACAAGGTATGATATATGTAGATTAGTAATATCTATTAAATATTCAGATGAGAACATAGATGTTCAAGATATAAATAATATCTTAAATCAAGATGCCGAAATAACCGAGCAAGAAAGTTATCGATTAGAGAAAAGTGATATAGATTTATCTTTAGCATATAAAGTTGTTAAATCATTAGGTGGAACAATGTATATAAAAAGCGAAAAAGATAAAGGTGTTGAAATAACGATAACTATAGATCAATATATAGTTGAAAATGAAGAAATAAAAAATAATAGTAATGTTGATTCATATATTAAGTCAAGACGAAATATTAAAAGAGTGTTAGTAGTAGATGATGAAGAGGAAGAAATAAGAAAGATCAAGAAAATACTAGAGAGTAGAGGATATGATATTGTAACATCAATGTATGGTAAAGATGCGGTTGATCGAATAAGAAATAAAGAGAAATATGACATTATTTTAATAGATGATGAAATGCCTTTAATGAATGGGATTAATGTTTTACAAGAGATGAATAAATTAAAAGATAAGAGTAAAAAGATAGTATTATTAGGCCGTGATAAATTATTTATAGCTAAACATTATATAGAAGATGGTTTTGATGATTTTATTGACAAAGAAAAATTAATTAAGGAAATTGAAGAAAAAATTAAATAAAATATTATTAATTGATCAGGGGGAAAATTTATGAGAAAAGAAACAAATATACCATCAATTGACAAAACACATTTAAAGAATGAAACCTTTTTACATTTGCATCCAGTTATTCCTAATATGAGTGTGTATAATAGTTTGAAATTTATTGGAAGTAAGTATAAAAATGATAATGCGATTGATTGCTTAGATTTAAATGTAACTTATGGAGAATTAATTAATAATGCTGCTATTTTATCGAGGGCATTTAAAGAACTTGGTATAAAAAAAGGCGATATTATATCAGTAGTAATGCCTAATTATTATCAAGCGGTAGCAGTCTTTTTAGCGGCTAATCGGATTGGTGCTACTACAACCTTTTTAAACTCATTTTCTTCGGAAGAAGAAATAAAACATTATTTAAATTTATTTGAGTCGCCATTATTGGTAAATTTTAATAAAACAAAGGAATACAATCAAAGTATAGCGAAAGACACTAAGATAAGACAAATAGTAACCCTAGGTCCTAGTGAATTAAATACTAAAGAGTTTAATTATGATACCACAAGAACGGTTGGATATGATAATTTTTTATCATTTAATGATATGGGAGCAGTATCAAAATATTATAAACATATTATTCCAACTATGTCGTATGGTGGTAATACTGATGCCTTGATTTTGTTTACAAGTGGAACTACAGGAAATCCTAAATCAGTGGTACTAACTAATGAAAATGTCTTAGCATCAGGAATTTATATGAAAAATTCTACAAGTATAAAAGTTACTTCTGGTGAGAGGTGCTTTGTTGGGGTCCCTTTCTGTTATCCTTATGGTTTCACAACATCATTATTAATGACATTATTGTGCGGTAGAGAGGCAGTTTTAGCACCAGATTTATCTAAAGATAATCTTTGCTATTTTCTATCTAAAAATTCACATATTATTTTTGGAAGTCCGGCTTTGTTAGAAATGATAAAAAAAGTCGTTCCAGATGATTTTGATTTGTCTTCTATTCATACTTTCATTTCTGGTGGAGACTTTTTAACTGTACCTACTAGTATGGCTGGTAAAGAATTTTTTATGAAACATGGTGCTTCTGTTGCTATGTGTAACGGGTCAGGAAATGCTGAAACAACGGCCACTAGTACTACAGCCGTAGGTGTTCCTAGTAGGCCTGAGACAGTTGGTAAAATCTTGGTTGGATCAACAGCAATTATTGTTGATGATGCTACTTCTCATGAACTTAAATATGGTGAAGAAGGACTTTTATGTATAAGTGGTAAACATGTATTTAAAGAATATTACAAGGAAAAGGAATTAACCGAAGAGGCTAAATTTGAATACAAGGGTAAAACCTATTTTAAAACTGGTACAAGAGGTTTTTTAGATAAAGATGGATATTTCACTTTGACTGGCCGTGATGCTAGATTTTATATAATGTCTACCCTTAATAAAGTTTACTGTGATAGGGTGCAATTAATTATGTCCGATATTGATGTTATTGATTCTGTAGCAGTAGTAAAAAAGCCTAGTGATGAATTTTTGTATACTAGTAAAGCCTTTATTGTATTAAAAGATGGTGTTGAGGAAAACGATATTACCAAGGAATATATTTTTGATAGGTGTCATAAACCGATTTCTACAGATGATGACAATAAGTGTAATCAATTAAAAGAATATGAAATTCCAACTAGCATTGAATTTGTAAAGGAATTGCCTAGAGCTACATCTGATAAGATTGATTATGCATCGTTAGAAACCAATGCTTTAGAGGAATATGAACAAGAGAAATCTAAACCTAAAATTTATTCTATAAATAACAAAAAGCAAACAAAGAGTAAATAATTTACATTTATTCTTTTTTTTGATATATTTAGTATGGTGATAATATGAGTTGGGTATTTTTACTATCATCAATCAGTATGTCTTATAGTATTTTATTGATGATAACATATTTTGCTAAAAAGAGATTAAAAATTAGAGAGAATATAATATATGAAGTTTTAATTGTAATTAATTTCGTGGAAATTATTCTAGAAATATTATTGGATGTAGTTGGACCACTATATCAGGTTACACCTTTTTTGAGTTTTTTGATAGCTAGGTTGTACTCTTCTTTATTACTGTCTTGGATTGTCACTTTATGTATGTATATTGCCTTAATTTCTTTAGATATGAAAGGAAAAGAACGATATTTTAAAAAAATTAAAAATTATTTCTTTGTTATTTTAATTGTGTGTATCGCCTTAATTTTCTATTTACCTTTAAACTTTTACTATGGCAATAATGCGGCCTATACATATGGACCAAGTATAAATGTTGTCTATATGGCTTCTTTCTTATTTACCTTTATTGGAACAGCTTTTGTTATGTGGAATATTAAAAACTTTAAAGATAAGAGGTTTTTCCCATTAATCATATTTTTATTTGTTGGGGGAGTATGCTCTATAATTCAATATTATAATCCCGAATTGTTATTAGCCACTATTGTTCATTCCTTTATTACATTTTTAATGTATTTTACGATAGAAAATCCTGATATGAAAATGGTAGAAGAACTAATTGATAACAGAAAAATAATAGAACGTACTAGTGAGGAAAAATCTGTTTTCTTATTTAAAATGTCTCAAGGAATAAGAATTCCCGTTAATAATATTGATAGTCAAATAGATTTATATAGTGAATCTAGAAATAATATTCACGATGTTGATAATATTATAGATACTATTGATGTTAATAATAAAAAAATTAATTATTTAATTAATGATGTATTAGGGGTTAATTCTTTTGATATCAATACTCTTAGAAAGTACAATACTACATATAACGTATATTCACTATTGAACGGTATCAAAGTTAGAACAAAAGGAATGATAAGTAGCGATGTTGATTATCACTTTTCCATTGCTAGTAGTATGCCAAAGGAACTATATGGCGACGGCATTAAGTTAAAACAAGTTTTAATGGCTTGTTTAGCATGTTCTATTAAGAATACTAGAACAGGTTTCATTAATGTTGATGTTAATTCCTTTACTAGATATGATGTATGTAGGTTAGTAATATCTATAGAAGATTCGGGAACGAATATTAGTGCGGTGGACATTAATAATATCTTAAATCAAGATGCCGAAATAACCGAGCAAGAAAGTTATCGATTAGAGAAAAGTGATATAGATTTATCTTTAGCATATAAAGTTGTTAAATCATTAGGTGGAACAATGTATATAAAAAGCGAAAAAGATAAAGGTGTTGAAATAACGATAACTATAGATCAATATATAGTTGAAAATGAAGAAATAAAAAATAATAGTAATGTTGATTCATATATTAAGTCAAGACGAAATATTAAAAGAGTGTTAGTAGTAGATGATGAAGAGGAAGAAATAAGAAAGATCAAGAAAATACTAGAGAGTAGAGGATATGATATTGTAACATCAATGTATGGTAAAGATGCGGTTGATCGAATAAGAAATAAAGAGAAATATGACATTATTTTAATAGATGATGAAATGCCTTTAATGAATGGGATTAATGTTTTACAAGAGATGAATAAATTAAAAGATAAGAGTAAAAAGATAGTATTATTAGGCCGTGATAAATTATTTATAGCTAAACATTATATAGAAGATGGTTTTGATGATTTTATTGACAAAGAAAAATTAATTAAGGAAATTGAAGAAAAAATTAAATAAGTATTTAAATATGCCGATAAGCATATTTTTTTAGTTAAATGCCTTGTTTTCAATGATTATAACGTTTAATTTTACTGATTTTTAATTAATAAATTAACTAAGAGTATACAAAAAATACGATAAAAAAACATTTTAATGAAAGCTATTTTTAACAATGACACCCAAAAACGTAAAACATCTGTATACATGTGTAAAATCAATAAATTTATTTGCAAAATATAAATTATTATTAAAGCCCTTATGCGTTGGCCCTTGTCAATGTTTTTTTATGCGTTTTTTAAAAAACACGATACAAAACATTTTAATAAAATGATATTTTTTGCTAAAAAAAACATTGACACTGTAACTAGCCTTTGATATGATGATGTTAAGTAAAAAATAGGTGATGTAAATGAATAATACAATCGATGATATAACAATAAATGATTTAGTTGTAGTAAAACGTAGTGGTCAAAGAGTTGATTTCAATAGTAACAAAATCGCTATAGCAATTAAAAAAGCTTTTGATCAAGTAAGACAGGGTGATAGCGAAAGAGATATTAACAAAGTATATGAAGATGTCTTAAAACATATAACAACTAATTATACTGATAGAAAAACAATCAATGTAGAAGATATACAAGATATTATTGAAACCAAACTAAAAGAAAATAAGTATGATGATGTTTACTTTGCTTTTAGCGATTATCGAGTAAGAAGAGCTGCATCTAGAAAAGCCTTTGGTATCAAACAACAACATAAATTTGCCAAAGCTATAGAAAGAATTGTCAATAGTAATAAAGAGACTTTTAATCATAAACCAAATGAAATATTATTAGATTTTGGCAAAACTATAGCAGCAGAATACACCAAAACTTATGTCTTAGATAATAAACTATTGCGAGCTCACGAAGAGGGTGGCATTTATATCCATAATTTGGATTATATCAACCTAGGAAAATTATCTTCAACCCATATGATATTTGATAAGACTATTAATGATGAATTCCCTAATGATTTTATCTTAGAAGCACTGGATGCTAAAAGCGAAATCGATGGTGAAATAGCAATTGATTCTATCGACTATTTGTTAGAGAACCTAGTAATAAAAAGATTTAAAGAAGAATTTAAAAAGATACTTCAAAAGTATTTATCCGTAACAGGATATTTAGAATATATCAATATAAAAAAGGTAGAAGAAATTATTGATAAAGAACGAAGTATTAACTTCGATATTGAATTATTTAATTCATTAATTTATAACAAACGAGTAAAAGATATATTTGAGTTATCCTATAACGATAGTATGGAATATGTTTTACAACTACTTGAAGAAAATTTCAAAGAAATATTAATATCACTTAATAACAATTATGAGGAAAATAAAAAGTATACAATATCAATAGGGTATAATGATAGCTTTGAAGGATTAACAATAAATAATTGTTATTTAAAAGTTGTAAATACTTTAGAAAGACTAGATAATGTTACTACTATATTTATAGTAAAAAAGGATAGTAATTTAGAACTTTTAAATAAAGTTAGTCAACTAGTAATTGATGAAAAAAATATTGCTTTTGCTTTTGTGGACAATAGTTACAATAAAGATGATGAAATATATGCCGAATATTTTAGCGATGGCAAGAGAATATTTGAAAATCCTATATATGATGAGAATGGTACTAAAGGTAGAATGATTGTCTCATCAGTATCAATTAATATTGGAAGATTAGGTTTAAAGTATATAGGTAAAGATAGAAAGGAAATGTATGCTGAACTTGATGAGCTAGTAGATTTAGCTAAGAATGCTTTAGTATCTATTTTTGAAACAATAGGTGATAAAAATAAAGATAATTACCAAATTATTTTTAATAACAATATTATTGATGATGACAAATTAGAGTTAGGTCAAAAAATACGTAAAGTTATTAAAAAAGGCGTTTTAAATATAGAACTAGCAGGGTTATATGAATGTGCTATGTGTTTAGAAGAAGATGAAGAAAAAAGAAAATCACTGATATATGATATCATTAATTATGTATATAACAAGAGTATGAAGTATACAACGGAATCTAACCTTAATTTTGTAGTAAGTGAAACCAATAAATACCGTCCTTTAAAAAAATTAATGGAATTAGATAAAGCCATATATGGAATTAGAAAAGGTATTACCGATAAAACCTTGTATGGTCGAATTGATAATATGGATAAAAGTAAAAATGATCTCAATGAGTTTCTAGAATATATAGGTAAATGTCAGAAAAAATTATCTGGTGGATGTTTAACGGAAGTACATATTTCTAAAAATATTAGTCAAAAAAGAATTGTGGACTACTTAAACTTAGCTATGGATAATGATGTCGGATTTATCAGATTTAATATTAGAAAGTAGGTAGGTTATGAAAATAAGTGGTATGCAAAAATTAACTTTGTTAGATTATCCTGGTAATATTGCGTGTTTAATATTTACCCAAGGATGCAATTTCCGATGCCCTTTCTGTCACAATAAAGATTTATTAGGTGATGAGAATGAAGATAGCATTTCTGTAGATGAAGTATTTAGCTACTTAGATAAAAGAAAAGGCGTATTAGATGGTGTTGTTATAAGTGGCGGTGAACCATTACTACAACCAGATATAGAAGAGTTTATAACTAAAGTAAAAAATATGGGTTACAAGATAAAGTTAGATACTAACGGTAGTAGTCCAACTAAATTAAAATCATTGATTGATAAAGGTCTAGTTGATTACATAGCCATGGATATAAAAAATAACTTTACTTGTTATAATGAAACATCAGGTGTTAATTGTATTAATATAGAAAATATTAAAAGAAGTATTAACATAATTGAAAGTTCTAAAGTAGAACATGAGTTTAGAACTACGGTAGTTAAGCAATTACATAATTTAGGGAAACTTCAAGAAATATGTTCCTATTTAGGAACCCAAACCAAATATTATATTCAAAATTATCGTGATTGTAGCACCGTTCTAGAACGAGGACTTCTAGGATTTAGCGAAGAAGAACTTAAGGATTTACAAAAAAAATTAAATATGATGTATCCTAACGTAATGGTTAGAGGCATATAGAAGGAGAGGTTAAAATGTATAAAGTAAGAAAAAGAGAAGGAAAAATAGTTCCATTTGAACTAAAGAAAATAGCTGATGCTATTACCAAAGCATTTGAGGCTGAGGAGAAAAAATATGATGAAGGAGTAATTGATTTTCTAGCATTAAAAGTAACGGCTGATTTTGAAAGTAAAATAGTTGATAACATTATTAATGTTGAAGATATTCAAGATAGTGTTGAAAGTGTTTTAATTAAAGCTGGATATGCCGAAGTGGCTAAAGCCTATATATTATATCGCCGTCTACATGATAAAATGCGTAATATGAAATCAACAATATTAGATTATAAAGAAGTTGTTAATAGTTACATTAATGTTACTGACTGGCGTGTAAAGGAAAATTCCACAGTAACTTATTCAGTAGGAGGATTAATATTAAGTAACTCTGGTGCTATTACAGCAAATTATTGGTTAAGTGAAGTATATGATGATGAAATTGCCAATGCTCACCGTAATTGTGATATTCACTTACATGATTTGTCTATGTTAACAGGTTACTGTGCTGGATGGAGCTTAAAACAATTAATTCAAGAAGGACTAGGAGGAATACCTGGCAAAATTACATCTTCACCTGCTAAACACTTATCAACATTATGTAATCAAATGGTTAACTTCCTTGGAATAATGCAAAATGAATGGGCAGGAGCACAAGCTTTCTCATCATTTGATACTTATTTAGCACCTTTTGTTAAAATAGATAATTTGGATTATCATCAAACTAAACAATGCATTCAATCATTTGTTTATGGTGTTAATACACCAAGTAGATGGGGTACTCAAGCACCATTTACTAATATTACATTGGACTGGGTAGTACCAAATGATTTAGCTGAATTAAACTGTATTATTGGTGGCAAAGAAGTTGATTTTAAATATAAAGATTGTCAAAAAGAAATGGATATGGTTAATAAAGCCTTTATCGAAATCATGATTGAAGGAGATGCTAATGGTAGAGGATTCCAATATCCAATTCCAACATATTCAATTACTAAAAACTTCGATTGGAGTGAAACGGAAAATAATAAACTTTTATTTGAAATGACCGCTAAGTATGGAACTCCATATTTCTCTAACTATATCAATAGCGATATGGAACCTAGTGATGTTCGTAGTATGTGCTGTCGCTTAAGACTAGACTTAAGAGAATTAAGAAAAAAATCAGGAGGATTCTTTGGAAGTGGTGAATCAACTGGTTCTATCGGTGTAGTTACTATTAATATGCCAAGAATTGCTTATTTATCTAAAGATGAAAAAGAATTCTATAGTCGTTTGGAAAAAATGATGAATATCGCAGCAAGAAGCCTAAAAATAAAGAGGAATGTTATTACTAAATTATTAGATGAAGGATTATATCCATATACAAAGAGATATTTAGGTACTTTCAATAATCATTTTTCTACCATTGGTTTAGTAGGAATGAATGAAGCATGTTTAAATGCTAAATGGATTAAGGAAGATTTAACTCATGAAGAGGCTCAACAATTCACTAAGAATGTACTTAACTTTATGCGTGAGAAATTATCTGATTACCAAGAAGAATATGGAGATTTATATAATCTAGAAGCAACTCCTGCTGAATCAACTACATATCGTTTTGCTAAAAAAGATAAGAGTATATATCCAGATATTATTACAGCATCTAATGATGATGAAACACCATATTATACTAACAGCTCACATTTACCAGTCGGATTTACTAGTGATATATTTGAAGCATTAGATATTCAAGATGAATTACAAACTTTATACACTTCTGGTACTGTTTTCCATGCTTTCTTAGGAGAAAGATTAACTGATTGGAAAGCTGCTGCTAATCTAGTAAGAAAGATTGCTGAAAACTATCGCTTACCATACTATACACTTTCACCTATATATTCCGTATGTAAAAATCATGGCTATCTTGTAGGAGAAGTAACTAAGTGCCCTAAGTGTGGAGAAGAAACCGAAGTTTATAGTAGAATAACGGGATATTATCGCCCTGTTAAAAACTGGAATGATGGTAAAGCTCAAGAATACAAAAATAGGAAATCATATGATTTATCTTGCTCAACCTTAAAAGAAAAGGGTACTTGTAAAGGAGAAAAAGAAGAGTGCCGTTGTAGTGAAAAAGATGGAATAATGTTATTTGGAACTAAGACTTGTCCTAATTGCAAAATGGCTCAAAAATTATTAGATAAGGCTAAAATAAAATATACTTTTGTTGATGCCGAAGAAAAAGTCGATTTAACTAAGCAATTTGGTGTTAAACAGGCTCCTACTTTAGTCGTAGTTGATCATGGATGTGCTTCTAACATTGTTAATTTATCTAACATTAAAAAATATATAGAAGATTGTAAAGTAGCTGTTTAATTATGTATGATGTTATCATTATAGGGTGTGGTCCTGCTGGACTTACGGCCGGGATTTATGCTTCCCGCGCTAATAAAAAAGTACTTATATTAGAAAAAGAAACGATAGGAGGCCAAATGGCCTCTTCACCGCTTATAGAAAATTATCCGGGATGGAGTGCTGTGAGTGGTAGTGAACTTGCTAATAATATGTATGAACAAGCAATTAATTTAGATGTAGAAATAGAGTTAGATGAAGCAATAAAAATAGAAGTTAGTGACCATGTGAAAGTTATTGGCAATGACAATACTTACGAAGGAAAAAGTTTGATTATTGCGACAGGGTCTAAATATCGTACTTTAAATCTTCCTAATGAGGAAAATTTAATTGGTAAAGGAATTCATTTCTGTGTATCTTGTGATGGTGCTTTTTATAAAGATAAAACAGTTGCTGTTATAGGTGGAGGAAATAGTGCCGTGATTAATGCCTTAGCCCTTAGCGAATATGTAAAGAAGGTTTATTTGATTCAAAACTTAGATCATTTAACCGCTGAGGATATTTTAGCTTCAAAAATAACGATTAAAAGTAATATTGAAGTAATATTATCATCAACAGTTACTAAAATAATAGGTGAAGAGGAATTAGCAAGTATTATTATTGATGAGAATGGTAAAGAAAGAGAAATAGTTATCGATGGAATGTTTATTTCCATTGGTTTAATTCCCCAAAGTGATATTGTAAAAGATATATTACCGGTTAACAAATACGGTTATATTGAAACCAATGATTGTAAAACTGATATACCGTTTGTCTTTGTAGCTGGAGATTGTAGGGATAAGTTAATAAAACAAATAACAGTAGCTACTAGTGATGGCACCATTGCTGCTATGGGAGCTATTGAATATTTGAACAAGTAGATTTATAAAGAGAGATAGTGAAAGAAAGTTTTAAATAACTTTCTTATCATTATGTGGATATTTCTTAAAGGCAGGATATAACCTTGCCAAGGTTGCGTGGTCCGATTTTCCTTGTCCGCTCCAAGTTGTTAAAGTAGTTGAGTTATTTTGCTCAACTTTTTAAATGTATATTTTTTTTATATCTTCATATAATAAAATAGCAATGTTGTTAACTTGTAGAATTATGTTGCTACTATGTTGACAGACAATTTAAAAAAATAGTATAATTAATATGAAAGAAAAGAGGTGTTATAAGATGGAAACATTAACAAGTGCTATCAACGTACAAGTGGATGCAAGAGATAAGGAACAAGCTACTAACATTTTAAAAGATTTAGGCATTAATATGAGTACATTTATAAATATGGCAATAAAACAAGTTATAAAAAAAGATGGATTACCATTTGAAGTAACTAATCCTAAGCCTAGCAATGAATTATTAGATGCTTTAAAAGAAGGCGAAGATATTATTCAAGAAATTAGAGATGGTAAAAGAACAGGATATAAAAACGTTAATGAAATGTTGAGGGACATTATAAATGATTAACTTTGATTTAGAAACTAAATATAAAATTGATTTTACAAGTAATTTTAAAAATCAATTAAAAAAAATTATAAAACAAAATAAGGATATAAGCGAATTATTAGAGGTAATTACAAAACTAGCAAATTTAGAAAGTTTAGATTCTAAATATCGTAATCATAATTTAATAAATGATAAAACATATAAAGATTGTTCCGAATGTCATATCAAGCCTGATTGGTTGCTTATTTATAAATATGTTGATGATAAACTGGTTTTAGTTTTATTGGCAATTGGTAGTCATAGCGATTTGTTCAGGTAAATAGCTATGTTAGTAAATTTAAGCTGGTATTTATTAGATTCTATATTATTAATGCGAAAGATGAGTTATGACTTCTTCTCTATACGCTCCATGTTGAATCCGTTCGAACCATTTCGGTTTGTTTTTTTGTTGCCGAAAAGTTGCCGAATAAATTGATAAAATAATTTTCTATAATTTGATTTAAAAAAATATAGTGACCGAAAAGTGACCGAAAATTATTTGTAGTATTATTTTTATGTTATAATCTAGGTACATCAAGTAGCTGGAGCTTGTAGAGATAAGTTAATAAAACAAATAACAGTAGCTACTAGTGATGGTACCATTGCTGCTATGGGGCTATTGAATATTAAATATTAGAATGTATTTTAAAATTACACAAAAGGGGGTGTAATTTTTTCTTGCCAAAACTGATGGGGGGGGGGGTATAATGGTATATAGAAGAAACTATATATGGAGATGGTAAGAGTGAAGAAAAAAATAATAATAACCACATTAATGGTTTTGGTATTTGTAATGATAATAGGTTATTCTGTATTTAGCACATCTTTAAAAATCAATGGAACTGCTAATATTGCCTCAACTTGGAATGTAGTATTTACGAATATAACAGAAGTTAGCAAAACAAGTGGAGTAGCAGTAGTCAAAACTCCTACAGTTAGTGGAACAACCGCTAATTTTGATGTTAGTTTTAAACAACCTGGTGATAAAATAGTATATGAAATAACGGTGGAAAATAAAGGAACACTAAATGCAGTAGTAAATGACATAAATGCCCAAGAAGATGATAGTGATGCTATATCTTTTGAAATTCTTAATATTAATATTGGTGATAAATTGGCCAAAAGTTCCTCAATAAAATTTAAAATACAAATAAGCTATGATGAAAGTATTACTACTCAACCTAATATTTTAACCAATAAATTAACTGTTAATATAAACTTTGTTCAAGATGTTGGTCAAACGATAACTACCCAACCTACATTTGTTGTTAATGAATATGGTTATGTTGCTAGCAATTTATTTGTATTATTTGATGGAATACAAAATAGTAGCAGTGGACATGTTAGTACCGCTACTTCTTGGAAAGATTTAAGTGGATTTAATAATGATGGTACTATCATTAAAGGTTCTGGTTCTTGGGAGGCCAATGGGTTGGTTTTTGATGGGACTAATACAGGCGTGTATTTAGATGATAAATTAAAAAATTTATTTAAAACATCGAATACGATTGAAATAAGAATTAAATTTAGCGAAGCAGGTAGAGATGTAATTTTTGGAAACTACCCTGAAGCCTCTGGAAATGTTAACTATGAAAAACAAGCGGGAGCCGGAAATATAAGAAGTTATGTTTCATACGGTACTTTATTAGATTATTCGCATCAGTATTCTTTAAGCACTAATCAAGATATGACTCTTACTTTTGTTTTTAATAAAGAAAATTCAAAAATAGATGTATATGTTAATGGCGTTTTCCACTCTAGCGCTATTGATAATGTAATATCTAAGTTTAATGCCGATTATTTAGGGGCATACATTGGAAGAGATGGTCGTACAGGTGAAACGGTTCTAAAAGGCAAAGTATATAGTTTTAGAACATATACTAGGATACTAACGACTAGTGAAATATTAAATAATTATCAAACTGATATTTCAAGATTTAAATAATTATGGTTATTAAGGCATAAAATTACGGAAATTATCAAATAATATTTGAAATTTATTATTTTTATGTTATAATCTAGGTACATCAAGTGGGAAAAGCCCACTTTTTATATTGTGGAGGGAGATATGGAAGAGAAAGTAAAAGCATTAATTGGTAACAAACTAGAGAAATTAGACTTATGGATTGACAGTGTTACTCTAGAGAAAGAATCAGGTACAACTTATTTGCGTATTGCCTTAGATGCCAATTATATTATTCCATTACAAAAAGTAGTTATGGCTACTAGAATTATTAATCCCTTATTAGATAAAGCGGATTTAATTAGTGAAGAATACATGTTAGATGTATACGCTAAAGAAAAAGGAGATGTTACAAATGAATAGTGAAGAATTTATTAAAGCCGTTGACTTAATAGTAAAAGAAAAAGGAATCGATCGTAATGTAGTGTTTGATGCTATGGAATTAGCATTAGCTACAGCTTATAAGAAAAACTTTGATTCATTAACTAATTCTAAAGTATTTATCGATAGAAATACAGGTGAAGTTAAAGTTTATTCTTATTTAACTGTAGTACCTGATGAATCAGATGATCCAGAACAAGATGATATCGATTTAGATACTGAAATCAGTTTAACTGAAGCAAGAAAAATCAATAAAACTTTAAATGTAGGCGATACCATTGATACCGAAGTTACACCAAAAGATTTTGGGCGTGTTGCAGCATCAACTGCTAAACAAGTAATTATTCAAAAGATAAGAGAAGCCGAAAGAAACTCTATTATGGAAGAGTTCGGTGATAAACAAGATGAATTATTAGTAGGAACAGTTGCTTTAGAAGATGTTGATAATTACTTCATTGATTTAGGTAGAAGTAATGGAATTTTACCTAAAAAGGAATGTATTCCTGGTGAAAAAATAGAAATGGGTAAACAAATTAAAGTATATTGCAGTAAAGTTGATGGCAGTGGTAAAGGTATGTTTATTCTTCTATCTAGAACACACTATGGATTCTTAAAAAGATTATTTGAACTTGAAATTCCAGAAATTAATGATGGAAGTGTTCTTTTATATAGTGTGGCTAGAGATGCTGGATCACGTAGTAAAGTAGCCGTATATTCCGAAAAAGCCAATATCGATCCAATTGGGGCGTGTATTGGTGAAAAAGGAAATAGAATAGCAAGAATTATCGAAGAAGTACACGGTGAAAAAATTGATATAGTTAAATATGATAAAGATCCAGCTGTATTTATTGCCAATAGCTTACAACCTGCTAAAAATTTGCATGTTATTATTACAGATCCTAAGAAACAAGAATGTATTGTGGTAGCAGATCATGATAATTTCTCATTAGCTATTGGTAAAAAAGGACAAAATGCTAAACTTGCTAGTAAGTTAACTCATTATAAAATAGATATTAAGACAATTGAACAAGCTAGCGAAATGGGTATTAACTTTAAAGATTAAGTAAGGTGTTATATGAAAACTAAAAAAGTACCTTTAAGAACTTGTGTAGTTACTAAAGAAAAACAAGAAAAGAAAAACTTACTTAGAGTAGTTAAAGACAAAGATGGAAATATATCTGTTGACTTAACCGGTAAAAGCAATGGTAGGGGTGCATATATTACACGTGATATAGCGGTATTAGAAAAAGCTAAACAGACCAAAATATTATCTAAAGTTCTAGAACAAGAAATACCTGAATCTATTTATGATGAAATAGAGAGAATTATCAAAGAGAAATAATAATTTAGTAATGGGGGTATTGGTATGCCAGGTAAAAGAGAGGAATATTTATCTTGGGATGAATTTTTTATGGGAAATGCACTTTTAGTATCAGCTAGAAGTAAGGATCCTTCTAATCAAGTTGGTGCATGTATTGTTAATGATGAACACAAAGTTTTATCAGTTGGCTATAATGGATTAACAAGAGGGATGAACGATGATGAATTTTATTGGAACTCTATAGGGGAGCAAACACATGAACTTGATAAAGTAAAGGATTATTTTTCCGTACATGCTGAGAGAAATGCTATTTTGAACTATCGTGGTAATATGAAAGATTTAGAAGGAGCTACTATGTATGTAACATGGTCTCCTTGTGTAGAATGTACTAAAGAGATTATTCAAGTAGGAATTAAAAAAGTGGTATATTTAAGAAAATATTCCAAGACGGAACTTGTTTCTCTTAGTGAAATAATGTTTAAAAAAGCTGGAGTAGAAGTAGTACCATATAATGCTGATAAAATATTTGGTAAAGAAGAAATACAAAATTCTACGGAAGCTATACAAAAAATAATAAAAAGATTTTCTTAAAATAAAAGGAGGCTATAATTATGATGAGTATATTAGAATATGCTAATGATGTTAATAAAAGTGTCGAAGAAATATTAAAATTATGTGATAAATTAGATATCAAACATGATAGTGCCGATACTTTACTTTCAGAAGATGATATTGTTATTTTGGACAATGAATTACAAGATAGCGAAGATTATATTACTGATGAAGATACTTTTCTTGATGAAGACTTAGATGAAAAAGTAGAAAAAATATTGAATGAAACCAATTTAGATTTTGATATAGATGATACTAATCGTATTGAAAAATTAAAACCTAAATCTGAGCGTATTGAAAATAGTAAAGTTAATTTTCAAAAAGAAAAGAAGAAATTATATAAACATCGTGAAAAATTAATGAGTAATGAAGAAAAGGTACAAGATGATGCTATTATATATAAAGAAGGCATGACTGTAAGTGATTTAGCTAAAGAATTAAACGTTTCAGCTACAGAACTTATTAAAAAATTAATGGGATTACAAGTAATGGCTAATCTTAATTACTCTCTTAGTTATGATTTAGTAGAATTATTAGTAGTTGATTATAATAAGAGTTTAATTAGAGAAGAAACCCATGATATTAGTAATTTTGAAAATTATGAAATTAATGATAAAGAAGAAGATTTAGTACCTAGACCTCCAGTAGTTACTATTATGGGACATGTTGACCATGGAAAGACAAGCTTACTTGATGCTATTAGAAATGCAGATGTAGTTAGTGGTGAAGCCGGTGGAATAACGCAAGCTATTGGAGCATATCAAGTAGAAGTAAATAATCGTAAAGTTACATTTATTGACACTCCAGGACATGAAGCCTTTACAGAAATGCGCGCTCGTGGGGCAAGCATTACGGATATTGTTATTATCATTGTAGCAGCTGATGATGGTGTTATGCCACAAACTAAAGAAGCTATTGACCATGCTAAAGCAGCAGGTGTTCCTATCATTGTAGCTATTAATAAGATTGATAAACCTACTGCTAATATCGATAAAGTTATGACCGAACTTAATGAATACGGACTTACTCCAGAGGAATGGGGTGGCGATATTATCGTTAATAAAATTTCGGCTAAAACTAAAGTAGGTATTAAAGAATTATTAGAAAGTATCCTATTAGTTAGTGATATGGCTGAATTAAAAGCTAATCCATCTAGATATGCTATTGGTACTGTAATTGAATCTCGCCTTGATAGACAAATTGGTAATGTGGCTACTGTCCTTGTACAAAATGGTACTTTAAGACTAGGTGATCCAATTGCTATTGGCACTACTTGTGGTAAAGTAAGAACTTTAAAGAATGATAAAGGTATAGATATAGTAGAGGCTCTACCATCAACGCCGGTTGAAATTACGGGACTTAATGAGTTGCCAGAGGCTGGAGATAAGTTCATGGCATTTGAAACCGAAAAGCAAGCTAGAAGTGTTATGGAGCAGAGAAAAAGTCGTGCTAAAGAAAAAGCTACTAATAGATCTGGTATGAGCTTAGAAGATTTATTTGGAGCTATCCAAGAAGGTATTAAAGAAGTTAATGTTGTTGTAAAGACTGATGTCAATGGTAGCTTAGAGGCTATAAAGCAGAGTCTTTCTAAGATAAACATCGAAGGAGTTAATATTAAAGTAATTCGTGGTGGTGTTGGAGCTATTACGGAAAGTGATATCGTTTTAGCCAATGCTTCTAAAGCTATTATTATTGGCTTTAATGTAAGACCTGATAGTAAGACTTTAGATTTTGCTAAAGATTATAATGTTGATATTCGTTTATATGATGTCATTTACAAAATGGTAGAAGATATTGAAAACTCCATGAAAGGATTATTAGATCCTACATATGAAGAAAATATTTTGGGAAATGCTGAAGTAAGACAATTATTTAAATTTTCAAAAGTAGGTACTATTGCTGGAAGTCATGTAATTTCAGGTGTAATTAAAAATGGGGCGGACTGCCGAGTTATTCGTGATGGTGTAGTTATCTATACAGGAAAGATTAAATCATTACAACATGAAAAAGACCAAGTTAAGGAAGTAAAGAAAGATATGGATTGTGGAATTACTATTGAGTCTTTCCAAGATATTAAAGAAAACGATATTATAGAAGCATTTGAACTAGTTGAAAAACAAAGATAACTAGTTCTTTGTTTACATAGTTTAGGTATGACGAGGTGACTAAGATGAGTGTAAAAATAGAAAGATTAAATAGTATTTTTGTTAAAGAAATTAGTTATATTTTAAGCACAGAAGTAAAAGATGAAGACATTAAGTTTGTAACTATTACAGATTGTGAAATAACTAACGATTTAAGTTATGCTAAAGTATATTTTACAGTTTTAGATATGGATAGAAAAAAAGAAACAATAACGGCTTTAGAAAGAGCCAAATCTTTCATAAGAGGTAAATTAAGTGAAAGAGTAGAAATAAGACATACTCCAGAATTAAGATTTATCTTTGATGAATCTATTGAATATGGAAGAAAGATTGAAGAAAAGATTCAAGAATTAAAAGAACAAGAGAAAGATATTGGTTAGGGCATCATATGGAAAAAATAGAAATATCAGAAAACCGTGTAACAGCAGCGTTTATAGGTGATGATGGAAATATTCATCACTATATCACACCTAGTTATTCTTTGATAAATGAAAAAAAAGATATTATTTCTTATCAATATCGCTGTATAGTTGACTTAGGGAATGATCATTTTGCAGTAGGTAAGATAAAAGAAGATTATAACTCTTTAAATTCTAAATTTTATTGGGGTATTATACGTGTTAATAGAGATAGTAATGGTGTAGTTCTTCCTTTTCAAGAAATGCAAATTGTCCCATATCTATACGATAAAATAAGTAATCAAAATATAACAACAGTAATAGGTTCTTATAATGGTAAATTAACTTATTTAGATTTAGATAAGTATAGTGAGAGTTATGGGAAACAACTTGTACCATGTATTCTTGATTATGCTGAACCATTTGATTTAACTTATGAAAATTTTGCTGGTTGTAGTATAAATGGTGTAAGTGGATATTTACCAAGAGAATGTCAACCCCAAGATGTTATCAGTGGCATCAATTTATTAGAAGATAGTGAAGCACAAATGTTAGAAGAATATTATAATGGAGATTTTTTTGGATCATTGGATGATACAACTATTACTAAATTTTTAAACTTAACTGGTGTTGATGTATCGGAAAATAATAGTTATCCGAGAATCATAGCTTTTAGAAAAATAAAACATTAAATACATTATATGGATAAAAGTGAAATTAGAATATAATTGAAGGAAACTTAATAAAATAATCAAATAGATTCCTTTACTTTTAAAAGATGGTTTTGTAATTACATTATCATCTTTTTTTATGTATATCTTCATTATATTTCTTATACATTATCTAGTTTTAAGGTTGATTTTAGAAATTTAAAAGTTACTTTTCTTAATTTATATAGCATTTTTTAGATAATAGGTTACCTTCTAAATATGATTTTATAATTAAAATGTTGATTTACATTGGATTTTATTGTAAACTATTAATAGGTGATAGGAGATTATTATGGGAGCATGGGGTGCAGGATTATATCAAGATGATGTAACTTGTGATGTAAAAGAAGAATATTTAAATCAATTAAGAATAGGGAAAAGTAATGAAGAAGCGACGGACTTTTTATTGGATTCTTATAGCGATTGCGCAAACGATGATGAAGATTGCGATTGTTCATTATTTTGGTTTGCTTTAGCAGATACACAGTGGAAATATGGGAGACTAGAAGATAGGGTAAAGAAGGAAGCACTAAGACAAATTAAATTAGGAAATGATTTGGAAAGATGGCAAGAAAATGGAACAAGAGATTACAATAAGCGAAAGGCAGTTTTACATAAGTTAGAAGAAGAACTTAACAGCATCCCCCCAAAAGAAAAGAAAGTATCAAAATTAATTATGGATAAAGCAGCATGGGAAGTTGGAGATGTCTTATTGTATCAATTTAAGACAGATGATTTAGTTAATCCCGAATGGAAAGGAAAATATATTTTACTAAGAGTAGTTGGAATTTCAAGGACTAATATAGGAAGTTTACCACGAAACGAATATTTTAATGAACAAAACATAGCCGCGATTTATAATTGGGTTGGAAGTAGCAAACCAGATCTCTCAATAATTAATAAATTGCAATTTGTACCTCAAAAAAATATTTTTGGAAAAATTGTTGATGCAATGTGTACTTTAACCTTTAGTAAAAGAGAATTAAAAAAAATAGATTTTAAGGTTATAATGAAAGAAGAAAAATATAAAAAGAAATCTGCTCATATTATGGACTGTACTGGAATCACTTGGTTAAATACAAATAATATGGATTATTTTTTCTCTATAGTTTTAAAAAATGCAAAAGATTTGAATATATTGATAGATGAAACATAAAATAAAAAATTAATTTTGAAATGTATGAATATAGGGTAAATTAGATTAAATAAGGAGTTTTCACCTTTAATTTATAGAGTAGTTATGCATGAAATTAAATCATGAAAATATGATAAGAGTGCAATTATCATATAATTATAATGTGATATTGACATAGGGCTATTGCGAAATTAATCATTTAATTTTGCAATAGCCTTAAATTTTATGAACGAATTTTGAATAAAAAATTGTCTTAATTTAATATATTTAGTGTTAAAAACATCCTATTTCATCAATAATCTTTTATGACATAGTACCAATAATTTTTTATGGTTCTTAAACATTATCGCTATGTTGTAAATTTTGGGGGTTGATAGTTATAATCTTTATATAATTCAAAGAAGTCAAAAATACTATAATTGT
>CANQGH010000017.1 GCA_947601845.1 uncultured Bacilli bacterium
CATAATAAAATCTCTCCATTTCTTTTATTTTATCATGGAAAGATTTTTATTTACACAGATTTATTTACAGACTCCTTTTCGTCGTGCATTAAATATTACTTATAAGTGTTATTTTATGCACAAAATTGATGTATGTCAAGGGCTTTAGCTCGTTTTACCCTTGACATACACCACAAATGATACAATTTTAATGCAAATAAAGTTCATCTTTATTTGTTATTAACTTGTCATCATACTTTAAATTGCATTTAATCTTAAAAAGTTGCGTTTACTTTAAATTTTGAGCTTATCTAAATGTCAACTTAATGTAAATCATTTATTTATAATCCTTTTCATTTTTTTTAACATGATTTTTTCTTTGAATCTATCTTTTATTTTATATATGGGAATTTTTTTAATAATATTTTCTTTTTCCATTATTAAGTTTTGGTAATATGTAAGAAATGTTTCACTTTTATTTTTTAAAAGAATAGGACCAAACTCTAACTCGGTTTTATCATATCTTCTCTTGCCTTTTTTTAATTTTTCAATTAAATAAAACTTACCACTATCCATTATAATTTGCTCATCTTCAATATAAAATCCTAATGAAGTAATATACTTTCTTACTTTAACCCATTCACTTTGGGGAGAAAGAACCATACATTTTATTTGTTGCAATTTCCCCTTACCTTTTTCTAAAATAGAAATGATTGTATCTCCACCCATACCAGTAATAACTATTGTATCAATATCACTTGTAATAGTATCCAAACCATCACCTTGTCTTATTTCAATATCACAGTTATACTTCTCAATATTTTTCTTGGCTTGATCTAATGGCCCGCTTTTAACATCTGAGGCGATTAACTTAATGTTCTTTTTATTCTTAAATAAATAGATGTCTAAGAGTGCATGATCGCATCCGACATCTATTATGTTACTATTATCTTCTAAAAAATCACTAACAGCTTTTAATCTTTTACTGATATTCATTAGTCAATTAAGAAATCCTTTAATTTTCTAGAACGTGATGGATGTCTTAACTTTCTTAAGGCTTTAGCTTCAATCTGACGAATACGTTCCCTCGTTACCCCAAAGATTTGTCCAACTTCTTCAAGAGTACGACATTGGCCATCATCAAGCCCAAAACGAAGACGTAATACTTTTTCTTCTCTATCAGTTAGTGTTAATAAAACATTAGTTAATTCTTCTTTTAACATCTCTACTGTTGCATATTCCTCTGGTGACATAGTTCTCTCATCTTTGATGAAATCTCCTAAATGGGAGTCATCTTCTTCACCAATAGGGGTCTCTAAAGAAACTGGGTCTTGTGATATCTTATATACTTCTCTTACCTTATCAACAGTAATATTTAGTTTTTTAGCAAGTTCCTCTTCCGTAGGTTCTCTATTTAACTCTTGAGTTAATTGACGTTGAGCCCTTGCTAATTTATTAATCGTTTCTACCATATGTACAGGAACTCTTATCGTTCTTGCTTGATCAGCTATAGCTCTAGTAATAGCTTGACGTATCCACCATGTCGCATAAGTAGAAAATTTAAATCCTTTTTCTGGATCATATTTTTCTACAGCTTTCATAAGACCTATATTACCTTCTTGAATTAAGTCTAAGAATAACATCCCACGTCCAACATATCTTTTAGCAATAGATACTACTAAACGAAGGTTAGACTCAGCTAACATTTTTTTAGCGTATTCATCACCTTGTTCCGCAAGACGAGCATACTCAAATTCTTCATCAGTTGTAAGTAGATTAATTCGCCCTATTTCCTTTAAATACATACGAACAGGATCATTAATCTTAATATCTTTAGATAAAGTTAAATCTTCTACTACTAAGCTTGATGGATCTTCATCATCATCACTATTATCAGTAGTATCAGACATAATTTCAATGTGGTTATCAACTAGCATATTATAAATGTCATCTAATGTATCACTATCTACATCTAATCCCCTTAATTCTTCTGCTAATTGTTCATAAGTGACATACCCTTTTTCTTTTCCAGCTTTTAGTAAAGTTTGTTTTCTATCTTCTATTGTTTTTATTTCTCCGACCATTTTATTCACTCCCCTATTCTTAGTAACTTTATTTCTTCAGCAATTTTTGATTTTTCTAGTTCATCAGAAGTTTTCATCATTAATTCCCTTAGGCGTTTTATTTCAAGCCCCTCATTATAATCTTTGATAACCTTCATATAATCATTTACTGCTTCATCACTAACAATATCATTATCTGCATAATTAATAATATTATTATAAAGTCCTAATATATCCTCTTTATCTAATAAGTAAGTATAAAAGTCTGCTATTGTAATATTACCATATTTCTTATAATAATACTCTATCTCCGTTAATAAATATCTAGTTAATTGTGGAGTAAAATATAACGACTGCTTTTTGAATGCATCAAGATATTTTTTATCTAGTAACATAGCATAAATCATTCCATATGATGCCTTGTCGTACTTGGATAATTTAACTGTCTTCACTTTAGGCATTACAATTTCAGTTTTTACTTTCTTTTTATCAGCTAGATAGTCCTCCAACCTTTTTTCTAGGGTATTATAACTCAAATTCGTATCTTTTGCAAGTTTTTTTAGTATTATTTCTCGCCTTATTTCATCATTTATATTACTTGCTTCTCTAATAACTGTATCAACATATTGTGAAAGTTCTAAGTCACTATTAAAGTTTATTCCTTTTTTTAAATAAGATAACTTAAAATCGCTAAAGCTAATAGCATCATCAATTAACATTCTAAACTTTTCTTCACCATATTTTAAAATATAACTATCAGGGTCTTCATCATCAGTCAAGCAAACAGCCTTTACCTGTAACCCCATTTTTTCTAATTGTTCCCCTACTGACATCATGGCCTTTTGTCCCGGACCATCACCATCTAAGCATAAATAAATATTATTAGATGTTCTCTTTATTAGAGCTGATTGCTCACTAGTTAATGCCGTTCCCATAAGCGCTACCACATTTTTAATATTAACAGAACTCGCCCTAAAAACATCCATATAACCTTCCATAATAATTAAATATTTATCATGTCTAGCATATTCTTTAGCTCGATGATAATTATATAGAATATTACCTTTTTTAAATATTTCTGTCTCTTTAGTATTAACATATTTATGGTCACTCTTCTTATTATATACACGTCCGGAAAAAGCAACCGTTCTACCATTTTCATCTTGAATAGGTACCATAATACGATTAATAAATAAATCATGATTATTACTTGATAGACCAATTTTATCAAGTGTTAAAGCATCATAACCTTTTTTAGTTAACAATTTAGTAAGAGAGTCCATACTATCAAGAGATAATCCAATCTCAAACTCTTTGATAATATCGTCTCCTATACCACGATTTTTTAAATATTCCTTAGCTTTTTGACCTTCCTTAGTATTAATGTTATTTTGGTAAAATTTATTACTAAGTTCATATATTTCATATAATTTATCATACTTATCAACTTTTTTACTAACAATATTATTATCTATAGTAATACCAGCTTTAGGAGCAAGAATATCTAATACTCCCTTCATATCAACATGTTCATAATCTCTTATAAAGGTAAATATATTGCCACTAGCACCACAAGAAAAGCATTTATAAATTTGTTTTTCACGAGATACACTCATAGATGGATTAGTATCATTATGAAAAGGACATATTCCAAAAAAATTACGTCCTTTTTGAACAAGAGATACATATTCGCCAATTAATTCAACAATATCAATTTTTGATCTTATTTCATTAAAAATATTTTGATTATTCATATGCCCTCCTAAACTGATTATTATTATACCGCATCAATTAAAAAAAGTGAAATAAATTTATATTTCACTTCACAAGATTATTACTTTATTTATGCTTGTTCAAAATAGAACGATAGTGATATTGGTTCACTAACTTTATTCACAGCGCTAATATTAGTATCTAATTCATAGGCAACTCTAATAATAATTGTTTTAGTCTCACCAGCTTTTAACACATCGCCTTCTTTTAGTCCTTCAACATAATAATTAATAAAGTCAATATTTCCTTCTATTCTATCAATAGAGGATAATTTAGCATCTAATAATCCTAGATTAGAAATAGTAATTTCATAAGTAATAGAATCATTAGGAAGTTCAAAATTAACATCAAAATATGCATGTGTAGATTCATAATGTGGCATGGAAGCATTTTGAGCATTACCAGAAATACCTACTACTTTAATGTCGGTAAACTCTACTTTCCATGAGGCATCACCATTTCCATTACCCCCATTAGATCCACCAGATAAAAATGTTGGATTATTGTACGCTAAAACTACTATTGCAACTGTCATTACTATAATAACAAATATCAAAGCAAAAATAACATAATTTTTTATTCTTTTACCATCAACCATATAAGTCACCTCTTATTATAATTATATTTTACTATTAGACCACACAATAGTCAACTAATTGTCATTTACATTTCGATTGATTTACATCTAAAATGACTTAAACAATAGTGCATTTTCTTTCTAAAATCAAAAACAAAAATCATATTTATCTAGCCTTAATCATATAAACTTCAAAAACTTAAGTTATTTACTACTAAGCAGTATACATGATATAATTTTATTTAGAAATGAATATTTATTATTAGGAGGCTATTATGCATTATCAAGATTTACAAAAAGAATATTCTACACTTATTTATAAGGATTTTAAAATAGCAGATGAAGAAAATTTTATCAAAGTAACTTACACATATATACTAGGTAATTATACTTTTACTCCTAGTGTTACGATTAATAAAGCTAACATCAAAAATAATAATGTAAATCAAGAATTCTTGTCATATTTATTTTTTAACTACGGTTTAGTGGACATTATTAACTATTTTAAACTAAGTTGTCCGAAAAAGGTTATTATTGAAGCAGGATATATTAATCAAGACCAAATTAATTTTTTTAAAAAGTTAATTTACAATGGACTAAGTGAATATTTTTATCGTAATAATATTGACTTATCTTATATAGAATTTACGAACTTTGAAGTAAATAGTGATAGAAAGTTTAATTTTTCTATTAATGATAATTTTGATGGTAATTTAATTTTAGTAGGTGGTGGAAAAGACTCCATTGTCTCTCTTGAATTATTAAAAGATGAAAAATTAAATAATTCGTGTTTCTTATTTGAAAGAAATATATATCCTAAAAATATTCCTTCCTATAAATCTATAGAAACAGCAGGTTATACAGAGGATGATATTAAAATTTTTAATGCGGAAATTGATCCGTTGTTATTAGAACTTAACAAAAAGGGATTTTTAAATGGGCATGTACCATTTTCTTCACAATTAGCTTTTGCTTCTTATATTATGGCCTACTTAAATAATAAAAAATATATTATTACTTCTAATGAAGCAAGTAGTAATGAAGGAAATATTGAAGATAGTAATGTTAATCATCAATACTCTAAAAGTATTGATTTTGAAAATGACTTTCGAAGTTATGTAAATAAATATTTTATGAAAGATATTGAATATTTTAGTTTATTAAGACCTCTTTTAGAAATACAAATTGCTAAGATATTTAGTCATTATCCTAAATATTTTCATACATTTAGAAGTTGTAATTTAAGTACTAAAAATACGGGGACTAATTGGTGTTGTAATTGTCCTAAATGTTTATTTATCTTCATTATTTTAAGCCCTTATATAGCTCTTAAGACATTAACCAATATTTTTTCTAAAAATTTACTAAATGAACAAGATTTTTTAGAAACATTTAAAGAATTATTAGGTGAAAAAGCATATAAGCCCTTTGAATGTGTAGGAACTTTTGAAGAAGTAAAATATGCTTGTAGTAAAACAGTACGAATGTTAAAAGAACGTAAAGAACCACTACCCTATTTACTAGAATATTTTGATGCTAGATATCACTCTAGCGATGATAAATTAGAATATTTTTGGAACGATATAAACAATGTTCCTAGTAAATGGGTTAATAAAATAAGAAAAGAGTTGAATGAACATGATTAATGAAATAATTAAAGAGTTTGAAAACAAAAAAATCGTTATTTTAGGCTTTGGTAAAGAAGGAAAATCTTCTTATCATTTCTTAAGAAGATATTTAGATAATATTCCCCTAGTCATTGCCGATAAAAATGAAAATATCATTAATGATGAGTCATTAAAAAGTGATAAAAATGTATCTTTTATATTAGGTGATAATTATCTAGATAATTTAGAAGATTTTGATATTATTCTTAAATCGCCTGGCATATCTTTCAAAGATATAGACACTTCGAAAATAAAAGATAAAATTTCTTCACAAATACAAATATTATTAAAATATTATCGCACCAAAGTAATAGGAATTACTGGAACTAAAGGAAAAAGTACAACTTCTTCACTTATTTATGACATTATTAAAAATAATCAGAAAAAAGGACTATTATTAGGAAATATTGGTAACCCTATCTTTGATTATATCGAAGAGTTAGAACAACAAGAATTTTTGGTAGTCGAATTATCATCACATCAATTAGAGTTTGTTACATACAGTCCACATATTTCTATTATTACTAATTTCTATGAAGATCATCTAGACCATACTAAAAGTGTTGAAGACTATTATAAATCTAAATTAAATATTGTTAAATATCAAAATGATGATGATTATTTAATTTATTATAAGGGTTCTAGTAAACTAGATACTTGGATTAACAAAACTATTGTAAAAGCTACTACCTTATCTGTAGATTTTGATAATACCTTGCTATATACTTATTGTAGTAATAATTATATATATGTTGATAAAAAGAAGATTTATAATATTAATGATAAGAGAAATTTGATTGGTAATCATAATTTAATTAATATTATGTTAGCTTTAACTGTTAGTAAAATATTAAATTTAGATAATGAAAAGTCAATTAAAGCAATTAATAACTTTAAGCCTTTAGAACATAGACTGGAATTAGTAGGTACTTATGATGGCATTACTTATTATAATGATTCCATAGCAACTATCCCCGATGCCACTATTAATGGTATTAAAGCTTTAGGAAAGGTTAATACCCTTATTTTTGGAGGATTAAATCGAGGTATCGATTATAGTGAATTTATTGAATATTTAGATAATGCTGATATTGATAATCTAATATGTATGCCAACAACAGGACATATGATAGCTAAAGAGTTAAAAAAGACTAAGGGTAAAAATATCTATATAGTTGATACTTTGGAAGAGGCAGTTCAAAGAGCTAAAGAAGTAACCAAAAAAGGAACCATTTGCTTAATGTCTCCTGCTGCTGCAAGTTATGAATATTTTAAAAATTTTGAAGAAAAGGGAAATCGCTATAAAGAATTAGTAAAAAAAGAAAAGTAACTCACACGTTACTTTTTTTCTTGCTGGCAGATTGGACAATAATAAGTACCTCTACCCCCTACTTTGATTTTTAAAATCTCGCTACCACATATTAAACATTTTTCATGTTCTCTACAGTGAACATATAACTCATTTTGAAACCTACCAGTCACTCCTAAATCCGATGTATAACTTCTAATTGTAGTGCCACCTTCTTTAATGGCTTTTGATAAGACCAATCTAGTATTTTTTATAATATTATTTAAATCATCATCATCTAATAGACTAACCTTAGTTAAAGGATTAATCTTACTCATAAATAATACTTCATCAGCATAAATATTACCAATACCAGTAATAATACTTTGATCCAAGATTACTGTTTTAATAGGTAATCTTTTGTTGTGATATTTATCTTTTAAGTATTCGTTAGTAAGGTTTTCATCCCATGGTTCTAACCCTAATTCTCTAATAGGTCTAGAGGTATTTAATTTATCTTTATCCACTAATAGCATTCTGCCAAATTTTCTAGTATCTTGATATCTTAAATCTGTTCCATCATCAAAAACAAATATAATATGTTCATGCTTACCATATTCTTCATTACTATTCTTTAAGAAATATTTTCCTTCCATTCGTAAATGGGACAATAAATAGTAATGGTCTAAATGAAATATCAACCATTTACCTAATCTTGTTATATCCTTAATAGTCTCATTAGGTAACCTATTAACAAAATCACTAACACTTGGTTCTTCAATAATTCCATCATAGCGAACTATAACTTGCTTTATTTTCTTATTTAATATTTTTCTTTTTAAAGTTTCCTTAACCGTTTCAACTTCTGGTAATTCTGGCATTACTACACCTACTTTGCATCATATAAATTAGACCCCATACTTATTTCTACTTTTAATGGTACATCCAATTTATATGTATTTTCCATAATATCCCTAACAATCTCTGTTACTACTTCTTTCTCGTTATTTAAAGTATTAATAACCAATTCATCATGAACTTGTATTAACATTTTACTTTTCAAATGTCTCTTATTAAACTCATGATATATTTCTACCATAGCTTTTTTCAATATATCAGCACTACTACCTTGAATAGGAGTATTCAAAGCAATTCTTTCACCACTAGTTCTAGTCATATAATTTCTGCTACTTAATTCATCAATTGTACGTTTACGATTCATAATCGTTTTGACATAACCTTTATCATAAGCATCTTTAATAACTGTTGCCATATATTCTTTAATCTCTGGATAACTATTTAAATAATTATCAATAAAATTCTTAGCTGTTGTATAGTCAATATTTAAGTCTTCCCCTAAGCCAAAACTACTTATTCCATATAAAATTCCAAAATTAACAGCTTTAGCTTGTCGCCTCATATCCTTAGTAACCATATCTTCACTTACTCCAAATATATCACTAGCTGTTTTAGTATGAATATCTCTATTTTCTTTAAAAGCTTCTATTAAATTAGTAACTTTAGCCATATGAGCAAAAATACGTAATTCAATTTGAGAATAATCGGAAGATAAAAGCACAGAATCATCTTCTGGAACAAAAGCTTTTCTTATCCATTTACCATAATCTTGTCTTATAGGAATATTTTGAAGATTAGGTTCTTGAGAAGATAATCTTCCTGTTCTAGTTAGCGTTTGATTAAATATAGTATGGATTTTCCCATCACTATGAACTTCTGCTAAAAGACCAGCTACATAATTACCATTTAATTTAGATAAAAGTCTATGTTCAATAATAGCAGGTACAATTGGATGACAATCTACTATTTTATCTAATATTTCTTTACTAGTAGAATAGTTTTCTGGCTTAGCTTTTTTAGGATAAGGTATTCCTAATTTTATAAATAAAATGTCAGCTAATTGCCTTGGTGATGAAATATTAAAATCTTCCCCTGCATATTCATGAATTTTACTATCTAATATTTTAATTTTGGTATCTAATTCTTTACCCATTTCTTTTAAAAATTCACAATCTATCCTAATACCAGTAATTTCCATATCTGCTAAAACAAACGCTAGTGGAATTTCAATATTAGAATACAAGTCATATGCCTCTTCATCTTTTAATGCTTTTAATAATTCTTCCCTAGTCTGATATATAAAGTTTACTTTTTTTATAATATTTGCTGTGTATACATCTTCACTTGGCATTTTTAACTTATTTGAATTACCAAATGAATTTAAATAAAAGTCTACCTTATACCCTTTATTATTCATTAAATAACTAATATCATCTTTAACATTCTGATTTAATAAGTACCCTGCAATCATACCATCATATACTAAATTATTAATTTGAATATTATATCTATTTAATACTACAACTAACTTTTTTAAATCATACGTATATTTTTCTAAATCAGATAATAAAAATTCAGGGTTTTCTTTTAATGCCGTAAATGGAATATAATATGATTTAACACCATCACAAATACCAATTCCTATAGGTTCATCTTTATGATAATTATAACCAAATGTTTCTAAATAAATCGCATAATTAGATGTAAGTTGTAAAGAAGATACATCATTAACTACTTCATACTCAACATTACTTTTAACATTATCTCTTATCATATCTTTTTTTACATCTATTTTCTTTATCAAAGAATAAAATTCTAACTCTTCTAACAATTCAATATATTTTAGAGTATCTATTCCATTATATTTAATTTTATCAAAAGAAGTATCAATAGGAACTTCTCTATAAATAGTAGCTAAATCATAACTCATAAAAGCACTATCTTTATCATCAATTAATTTTTCTTTTACTTTACCTTTAACTGAATCAATATTATTATATAAATTTTCTAGAGTATGATATTCTTTTAAAAGGCTAATAGCTGTTTTTTCACCAATTCCTTTTACACCGGGAATATTATCTGAAGGGTCTCCCATTAATGATTTCAAATCTACCATTCTAGGAGGTTCTACTCCATACGTATTAATAAATTCTTTAGTGTCCATGCGTATATAACCAGTTGGTTTTAATAATTTAACATCGACTTTATCAGAGATTAATTGTAATAAATCTTTATCACTACTAATAATAGTAGCGGTAAATTCTAAGTCTTCATCTATTTTTTTTGCAAATGTACCAATAATATCATCGGCTTCATAATTATCAATTTCGTAATAAGTAATTCCCATCGCTTCTACTAATTTTTTAGCGACTGGAAATTGCTCTTTTAACTCCGGAGGCGTTTCTTTTCTTCCATCTTTATATGTTTCATATTTATCGTGGCGGAATGTTTTACCTTTATCGAAAGCAATCATTACATATTCTGGTTTTTCTTCACTTATAATTTTATTTATCATATTGATAAAACCATATAAGGCATTAGTAGGAAAACCTTTAGAGTTTTTCATAATTGTACCAGTATAAGCGGTAGCATAAAAACTCCTAAATAAAATATTGTTACCATCGATAAGTACTGCTTTTTTCATTGTTATCACCTAAAAACATTATACCACATAAACAAAGTAGAAACAATTGGCAAGAAAAACCAAAAAAAGGGATTTTAATCCCTATTATCTAGTTCTTGTATTTAAAGGAGTTCCTGCCATTGTGGCATATTCCTCAAGCATTGTATTAGTTTCTACGCGTTCATTATATACTTCAGTATTATACCTATTAACAATTTCTTCTTCGCTTTTGAACTCGCTACCTTTAAGTCTTGTATTATTAAATTGAAGATCAGCATTTATACCTAAAACATTACAAATCATTAATTTATGAGCCGATTTTTCTATTGTCTCTCCAGGTTCAGTAGTTACTATTAAAGGCAATGATTCATCAACTTCATGTTCTTGAGCATTTAAGGTAATACCTAAAGCTTTTATGATGGTATATTTTTCAACTTCTGTAAATATTGTACTAGCAGTTGCCCTAATTTGTTCATTGGCTAAAACTTTTTCAAATGACTCCCTAACATTAGCAATATCTTCTAGTCTTTTTTGGTTAGAGGATGTTAATTGATCTTTTAAAGTAGTTATTTGACTTTGAAGACTCATATTTTCAGTTTCTTTCTCTGTAAGTTTTGCTTCCGCCGCTGCCAATTTTTCCTTTAATTCGGCGTTTTCCTTAGCTAAACTTGATTCTTCCACAGGTGAACTTTTTTGTTCTATATTATTATTTTCTTTATCAATTGTATTTATAATTTTAGATATATGGTTATTAACAGATGACTTATATCCTTGAGTATATAATTCTGTGACCCTTTGTTGCCAATCATCGCCATACTTTGATTTTAATTCGGCATTAGAAAACTGTGTACTTAAAAAATTAATAAATTTTTTCAAATTATTAGAAATATCTTGTTCAAAGATTTCATCATTAGCGGACATTACTTCCCCTGTATGACGATAAATTAATCCAATCCTAGTATCCAAGCTATAACCATTCAAGTTTACTGGTTTCCCATCTATTTTAGAATTAATCACACCTGATGATAAACTATATTTATTAGTTTCTTTTTCCGCTAATTCTTTTTGATGTAATTTGATTCTAGCATCCAAATCACCAAATTGTTTAGCAATTTCGACACTAGGTCCTTTGTCTTGAAGCTTATATTCAAGAAGTATACGCTCCATCTGAAATTCCAATTCAACTTTTTGTTCTTCTAATTTTTTGCGGTCAGCAGGACTTGCATTTTTTATCATTTCGTTAAGTTCTGACAATTCACCACCTAATCGCTTTACCTTATCGAGAAAACTCTTGTTTACTTTTTTATTAACTTTTTCTGTAGATTTTTCATCATTTATCATAATAATTCACCTATTATAATAATAGCACATTTTTTTCTACTATTTAATCAAAAAAAAGAAAATGTATATATTTTACATTTTCTTTTACACATTATACTAATTTTGAAGCTCGTTCAGCGTTAGGACGGAATTCCGTTTTATATGATTCTTTTATTATACTTTCGGCATCGCCCATCTTAATTTTCCCACCATCATTATATATTTGTTGTACATAATTAACAGCATTTTCAATATGCTCGTTATCCATCCCTGTTATTTGAAGAGACTGTCTAACTGTTTTAATAGCCGTTGAAGAATCCCCAATTTCATCAAAATCACTCAATGTTTCACTCCTAATCTGTGCACTTAAATTACTAACATGATTCATGGCCTGAGGGGTTCCCATTGCTATTCCAGCTTGAATATCAGCAACACGATTAGCTAGTACATCACCAGTCAATCCTTCTGAATCTTTCAATCTAGTAGCCAAATCAACCGTTCCTTGGAAATCAAATTGTTTTGCTAACTCAGCTATATTAGCAGAAATATTAGCCTGAATTTGTGCTTGAGCTTCTGTAGCTTGTTTACTTTCTTTAGTCTCTTGTTTTTGCTTATAACCGCTTGCCGCATTGTTTGCATTATTATATCCTCCCGAAATCGCCTTACCAATTGCAGTCGCACCAGCAAATGATGTCCACATTCCGGCTAATGAACCTTTTGCCGCGCCAAAAATAGCTCTTCCAGATTGTGCCACATCTCCAACATTTTGAGCATGTAAATCGCTTTTAATTAAGCTTTTTGCCTCTCTACGTGAAAATTTCTCACCGTCAGGACTCGTTCTAGCATTCTTAATAGCATTATGCCTATTTATAAAACTTTTTAATCCACCCTTTTGAATAGCTCCAAGTGAACCTACAGCACCGCCTAATGCAGCTCCTCCAGCCGCAAGAGCACCCATTCCGATTCCTTGGACAATACCTCCTATGGATTTTAAAACACCTGTTGCCGATGATTCTTGTTCTAAATCAAGTCCAAATATTTGACCTATCAATTTAGGTAAATCCATCATAAAGCCCAATAAACCAATAAGAATTAATGCTTTCAATAAATAATCATTTGTACGTAATAATGAACCACTTGCATATCGTGGAAAATCATCTGTCATTAATGTCATCACAAATACAACAAACCAAATAGCAAGTACTCTAACAAACAGCATTAGGTAGGTACTTATAACCGCAGTTTTCCAAGACTTAAACACCCCATCATCCGAACCAGCAACCATATATTCTATAATAGCAATCGGTGCCAACATTTGATATAAAAATAATTTAAAAAAACGTACTACAATATCAAGACAATATTTCAGCATCAAATAGAGTGTATACCCCAATATAAATGTTGAGATAAAAAAGAAATAACTATAATCATACTCAGAATAACCAACACCTAAAAAACCTCCACTATTAAAGTCAATTACAGATAAGTCACCTTTTTTTAAAGCTTGTTCATATTCTGTTTTAATTTTATCTGATGCGCCAGCTCTTGGACTAATGAATCCAGAAAAAATTAAACTTCCTATTTTATCACCGCCAGAATTGATATTTCCCAATGTAGCATTAATCATATCTTTTGGGATAATTAATTGTTGAACTATTTGATCTTCTAATATAGAACTTTGCAAATCCATAGCTATATCAAAAATCCAAGGAGTTAATATAATTCCTATTGCACCTATAATTACTCGTTTAATCAATTGACTAGCTCCAATTTTAGAATCAGCTAAAAGTTCAGGGTTAATTATATATTTTATAACTAACATGGCTATTCTAAAAAAGACAAATACTCCTATAAAAACATATACATTTTGCAATACAGCATTAACTACATTAGAATTAAATAATTCTCCTTTTAATAAGTCCATAAAATAAGAATATATTGCACCTATAAAAGAAACTATCGTTGTATCAAGCCAAAATGATATTCCACGTAGCAAATAAATAACTCCACCTGAAGCCATCCAACCAATGAAAACAACTTCAGCACTAGTTAGTGCTATTGAAATTATACGCTGTGCAAGTGCTAAAAAATCGGTCATAGGCAACATCCCTCCTCATCATGATAATGCTCATTAGTCATTATAAACTTGTCTTTATTATTTATTAATTTTATTCATCCTCAAATAAGCATCCAATATCTTTTATAAATTCTACATTTTTGGCCCCTGTAGATTTAATAACATTCACAAAAACTCTTGTAAGTAGCGGTAAAAATAAGAAAACCGCAACAACAATCAAACGTGCAATAATATTTTTTCTTCTTTTTGGAAGTTCTTCATCTATATTACCATTTATAACTATTTTTCCTATTTCTAAACTAGTTAAAACGATGACTAATGCTGGCATTAATATCTGAAGTATGCCAATAATTTTTCTTACAATTGGTGCCGTATTTTTTAAATTATCATCACACAAACTATTATCAACCATATCACCATTATCTGGTACTTTATCTGTTAATATATAATGTTCTGAATGGGTAGAATCTTGGCTAGTTGAAAAAGAATATCTTGTTTGGCCAGAATTAAATTTATAAGAAATTGTAGAAGCCGAATTTGTAACAGCAACTGGCTCTGGCGAATTTATATATATATTCTCATACTTTGGATCTAAACCAGTAACAACTGTTTCACCGTTGTTTTTCACATATACATTAACATTTTTAAATGCTTCTGCAATTTCGCCATCTAAAATTGTTACTCTGTCATTTTTTTCCAATAAAATCACATTTGAATAAAGATATATTTTTATGTAAGAATTAACTCCTGATGCCTGCTCCTTTGGAAGTAAATAATATAAAGTGGCAGTTTGTGGTGCATTATTTAATATATATCTTTCAGAAATTAAATTATAATTAGCTTGGTTGTTTACTGCTTTTGCACACTCTTCAGAATTATTATCATAATCGCTAAGGCACCACCATTGACGAGCACACCAACTATTTTCAACATTAGTTCCATATCCTAAGTTACATGACTTAACTTTTCCATCCTCATCATAAGTTACTTCATATTTACTATTAAACCTATAATAAGTGTTATCCTTATAACTTACAGAATAAAGTTTAGTTGGGCAAGATTGAATATCTGTATTATTGTTTGGGTCATTTTTCATACTATTATAATATAAAAGATTACCAGATGATGGAGATGAATTATTGCCTATTCCTTCTAAGTTATAACTAATTCTATCAATTTTTTGAGTGTTTGCAATTCCACTTCCATTAAAACCAAAATAACCTTTATATAATCCACCATCACTAAAAATACACTCTAAGGAATAATTGCTAAATCCTAATTTAACCTTGGGCATTTTGTTCTCTTTGTTGGGATCAAAACCTTTAACATAATGCCTTTCATCAGGATCAGTTAGATTAACAGAATAAGCCATAACCTGAAAATTTAATCCAGCAATAATAACGATAATAAGGATTTTAAAAAAAACACGATATTTCTTCATACAATCACCCTACGCTAACTTTCCTATTCTAAAAAAAATTATAGAGCAGTTTTTAGTTTTATGCAAGAAAAAAATTTGGCACAACGCAAAAACCCTCAAAATATTCTATTTTTTTGAGGTTCTTATTTAATATTTTAATTAGTTAAAACTGATGTTTATGAGTTTTCATTAACTCTAACTATACTTTCTAAATAATAATTAGAGCCATTGAATCTATATACAAATTCATATTTATCAGCATTAGAAATATATTGTAAAATATCAGTATTTATGTTTTCTGATATAACTCTTGACCTATCATAATCACCATATACATGATTATTATCCATAAATACAACTCTAGCGCCTATTCTTAATTCACTTTCATCTTTCCTAGCATCCTCTATAAGCATTTTAGCAGTTACTTGATATAAAGACTCATCATTTGCTTTATAACAACTTGATACATAATATCCATCACTATAAATAAAGTTAATATAGGTACTGAATACTTTATCAACATAATGTGTATAAACAAAACTTGTATTTTCTTTTAATTCTACATTGAAATTGGTCATTAATAATTCTTCTAAATCTTGTATAGGGATTCTAATAGTTCCATCTTTACTACATATTTCTTGCTTTGTTAAAAATCCTGTATCATTAATATAATCTTTAAAATCATTTGTCTTAGATAGAAGAAATAATAAGTACTCACTAGGCATCTCTTCTACTTTAAGTTCATCTTTTGAATATAAATAAGTACTGTCATATAAGTTGTACTCATAACTTTGGAAAGTTAATTGATTATATAATTCTAATATATATTTATTATGATGATATAAAACTCCATCTGTTTGAAGGTGAATAGGATCATTAATTGGATCAATCTCAACCTCTTCATTGTTATTATCTTCTAATGGTTTATTGTTCTCTTTTTTATTAAATTTAGAACTAAATAATAATGTTAAACATAATGCAAAAACTATTATTGCAGAAAACAGTAATATTTTTAAGAAACTCTTTTGAATTTCCTGTAATTCATCTTTGGAATGATATAACACCGGTTCTTTTAAAACCTTTTCAATCTTTGGTTTCTTATTCTTCTCAGCCTCTTTCTCTAGTTCTTTTCTTAAATCTTTTTTTATTTCAGCTTTTAGCTTTTCTAATTTCTTTTTTCGCATTAGCCACCTCTATATAGTATCTATAGTATCATTATTATTTAATGATGAAGTGTGATTATTAACTGGCTGTGGCTGAGTTGGATTAGCAACTTTGAAACTATTAGTTACATTATTCATTGCTTTTGTTAAATCGCTTACGCTAACGTTACCATTATTATCAATTTGTGTAATTTGCGTACTTAGTCGACCAACAATATCATTAACATTAGCATAAATATTATCATTCTCTAATCTAGTTTGAATTTCAGTAGCCATAGTATTTAAAACTGGGCTAACAGTTTGTGACTGTTGCATTGCTGTATTGTTTGATGTTTGAGCATTTAGGTTAACTGTTCCGCCATCAATACTAAATCCATTCTTTTGTAATATTTCAGCAAATGTATTTTGATCAAATGTGTTATTGTTTTGATTATTTTGAGTAGCACTAATAGTACTATTGTTACTGCTATTATCGTTTTGCCTCTCTCCTGATTGTGCTTTTTTATCATCATTTTTACCTTCTTTTGAACGCATTTCCCTAGAATCCAAACCACTTGCGCTGTGATAAGAATTAGCTAAAATAGAAGAAGAGTTGGAAAAAGGTGAAAGTACCGAAGATCCATAAGCCCCAGATATTGCAGAACCCATGTTAGATGTCAAAGATCCCATATAACCACTACCCGATGAATTGATAGAACTTATGTTGTTACTAATCATATTGGAAGCAGTTACCTCCATCTCTGGAGTTACAGCAGATTTGTACATTTTAGCACCACCTACTATTCCAGTTATACCACCTGCAACACCGCCAATCATTGAAACAGCACCAGCAACTTTACTAACATCTAGTTGCTTTTTAGCAAAATCCAATCCTACTTTACCCATAGCAAGCCCTTTTACAACCCCGACGCCTTGATTCATAATGCCACTAATAGCTTCATTTTCTTGAAAATCATAACCCAAAATTTCAGAAACAACTTTTGGTAGGCTTTTCAAAAAAGCAAATAACGCTAAAATAATCAATGCTTTCAATAACTGATCAGGGTCATTTAAAAGTGATATCTCTCCACTATTTGTTGAAATTCCATTTGTAAAATAATAGCATATTAACGTAGCAAACCATAAGGTAAATACTCTCATAAATATTAGCAAATAATTAGATATAGACACATTAACCCATTTTTTCATAGTTTCTTCTTTCGAAGGGTCCAACATATAGCCAGTAATTACAAAAGGAGAAATAATCTGCATCAATACCAATTTGAAAGATCTAAGAGCCACTTCTAGCGAAAATTGTATTAACATAAATAATAAGTATCCTATTGCTAAAGTTGAAATTATAGGGACATAAGAAATGTAAAATTCATCACCTTGTTTTTCATTAATGTCTTCTTCATTAAAGGAACTTATTGAATTATAAGTTAATACTTTTTCATAAGAATTATAAAGATTACTATTACTTTTATCACTTACATTTTCGTTCCAACCAAAGAATCCTCTAAATACCATCATAGCTAATTTCTCTCCAGGATTACTTTCCTGCATAATGTCTGTATATATGTCTTCTGGTAATATAATTTTTTCAATAACATGATCACTAACTATACTAGCCTGTAAATCTGTAGCAATATGAAATATAGTAGGAATAAAAATAATTAATGCTGCACCAATAATTACTCGCTTTACTAAAGTTTGGGCTCCGACTTTATCATCCAAAAACATTTCTGGATTAATCATATATTTAACAGCAATCATAGCAATTCTAAAAAATATAACAATTCCTATTATTATATATATTCTATTCATCAAATCATTTACTATACTAGGAGTAAGTATAGTACCATTCAATATTTTTGAAAAATATCCATATATTTTATCGGCATAACTAATTAAAATTTTATCAAACATCAAACCATATCTTCTAGCTTGTTCTAGTAACCAAGCGCCATCAGATATATTTTTTAGCATTTCACTCATATAATTAAGAGTTATGGCTTGAGAAACTATCGAGCCTGTGAGAGCAAATACTTGACCGATTATTATAAGAACTAGTGGTGCACTCATATTATTTCTCCTTTCATTTTAAAATATTACGAACATTTTATAAACTTTTTATTATGCATTCTATATCGCCAATGTTCACACCTGATGCATTTAATAATTGAATAATCAATTTAGCAAATAGAGGTGTGAAAAAGAACGCAACCATTATAACCAGTCTAATAATAATTGACTTTTTCTTTTTAGGTAATTCTTCATCTAAATTTCCAGATAAAACCATCTTTGTAATATCTATGCCAATTAATACAATTACTAAAGCGGGAACGCCAATTTGCAAAATTCTGATAATATTTTGAATTATTATTACTGTTTTTGTACCTAATATATCGCAAACCCTAGTATCCGTTTCTTCAGAAGATTCATTGCGAACACCGACAAAACTAAAAAGTGTACATTCCTCTCCATTGTTTTTATCTCGGCATAATTTAGCATTAGATTTGCCGGCTATATAATAAGAATCACTATTATAAACAACCGTCGTAGTATTAGCAATAAATTTAGGGGATAAATTATTAACATAAATACTACGTTCATCATCTTTAACAATTGCATCAACATTATCTAATCGGCTTACAATACCATTTCTTTCCAAAAGAGTTAAACCATTATATAAATAAATACTTATACTTTCTTTTGAAGAATATGACTCAGTGGTAACAGTTTCATAGTCTAAGATAGGAGTAATTTTATCGGTAGTTAAGATATACTCCTCATGAATAGGTTTATATTCTTCTTGAATTGCTGAATAATCCAAGAGCCATGAATCAATCCAATAAGTTTCGTCACGAATACAATCAAAATTATCCTTTCTCATTATAGAAATAGAAGCATTATCACTACTCAAAGCATTTTTTCTAAATGCAGATCGAAATGATCTGTTAATTTCTGCAACCGTCGTACATGTGGCACCATTTTTATACGCTTTTGGTTTAAGTGAAAATAAATCATATTCAAAACTTCCAATTTCGACCGGTTCTTCAGCATCTTTATCCTCGTATGTTGTTACTTTTCCAGTCATTCTAATCAAGTTAGGACAAGTAGTATCATCAAACCATTCATCATATTTATAATCAGTTATCACTCCTTGCGTATCTGTAACATTGTTATAAATATTTGGCACAAGAAACATATACTTATTTGCGGCATTAATTTCATTACTGTTGATTTCGACAAACAGTTTTCCATAAGATATGGTTACTTTTATTCCATTGGAATAACTACACTCCAAAGAATAATCTCCTTCTTCCATGCTCAAAGTGGATTTCTTACCGCCATACAATGGTGCCCAATGGGCGTATAAAATATGATCAGATCTATTAGTAACTAATGTCTCATCAGTTACCAAAGTTCCACTAAATCTATCAGTATACCACCCAAGAAAATCATATCCTTTACGAGATGGTGTTGGTAAACCTCCTCTAAACATACTACCATATTTGAAGTTATAATTTGCACAAGCAGTAGCAACACCATCCATATAACCGCCCATGGCATTAAATGTAACTTGTATTGCATTACCGCAGACCCCTGTATTATTACTACTACTAGTATTACTTATCCATTTAGCATAAAGCGTATGGTCGCTAGTATTAGTAACTAGTGTAGCGCTTAATACCCTAGTTCCAGAGCCACTTTTTCCAGTATACCATCCGCCAAAAGTATAATCACTTCTTGTAGGTACTGGCAAATCACCATAAGTAGAATTTACAATAACAGAATCACTAGTTTTGCTAGCAGTACCACCTTGTAAATCATAATTAACTGTTACCTTGTTGACCCCAAAAACAATAGTTGGCGTAAAAAAAATAATTATTGTAACTATTAGTAAACTAACTTTCTTTAACATAATAACTTCCTCCTAATACGCAATATGAGATTTTGTGTTATTTTCTATAATTTAATGTCATCTATTTTTAGATTAAATATATAAGTAAGATTATATGTTCACTAGTATATTTTTATTGGATAATTATCATCATCAAAATGCGTAACAATTTCTTGTTCTCTTTCACTTCTTACTATATCCATACATAGTTTATTCTATATACCATTATACCCCCCCCCCTAGCGTTTTGGCAATATGGAACTATTGTTCGATATTTGAGAGTAAAATAAAAAAAGATAACTCTTTTTTCTCGAATTATCTATTTTTCATAATCACAATGACTACATTTTATCTTTTTATTTTTTTCTATTAATAACTCCCCACAATTAGGACAAACTTCCCCTGTTGGTAAATCCCACACTGCTACTTTACACTTTGGATAATTGCTACATCCATAGAAAATCTTACCTTTTCTTGTTTTCTTTTCAATAATAGTTCCACCACATTTAGGACATTTACAAATATCCTTTACTTCTTTTTCTTCTTTCTTTATATATTTACACTCTGGATAATTACTACATGCTGTAAACTCTCCATATTTTCCTTTTCTAATTACTAATGGACTACCACATTCAGGACAAACTTCTCCAGTTTCTTCTGCTTTCTTCTTTTCCATATTTTTAAAAGCTATATTTACCTCTGGTTCAAATTTAGCATAAAAATCTTTTAATATTTTTAAAGACTCTTTATCACCATCAGCAATTTTATCTAAATCTTCTTCCATGTCTTTAGTATATTCAACATTAATCAAATCAGAGAAAAACTCTTGTAGTTTATCAGTTGTCTCTATTCCTATTTGGGTAGGTTTAAACTTTTTATCTTCCAAAACAACATAGTCACGCTCTTTAATAGTATCTATGGTTTTAGCATAAGTAGATGGTCTACCTATTCCTAAGTCTTCCATTTCTTTAATCAATTTGGCTTCTGTATACCTAGCCGGTGGCTGTGTAAAATGTTGTTCTTTTTCAATAGCATTAGACGTTAATACATCATTTTCTTTGAAATCAGGTAATATTTTATCTTCACTTTGTTCATAGTCTTTATATACTTTTAAATATCCATCATAAATAAGTATTTGACCACTCGTTTTAAATTGATAGTTATTATTATCTAATATCACAGTAGTAGCATCTACTTTAGCATCAGCCATAATACTAGCTAGGGCTCTATAGTAAATTAATGAATATAGTTTATATTCATCACTAGTTAAGAATTTTTTAACACTTGCTGGTGTCCTATTAACACTTGTAGGTCTTATAGCTTCATGGGCATCTTGCACATTATCTTTCTTTTTAGTCGTTTTTACATATCCCACATACTCTTTACCATATTCTTTATCAATATAAGCATATCCACTTTTAATAAATTCATCACTTAACCTAATTGAGTCTGTTCTCATGTAAGTGATTAATCCAACCGTTTCACTTTCTAAATCAATACCCTCATATAACTTCTGCGCTATATTCATTGTCTTTTTAGCTGTAAAATTTAATTTAGTTGATGCTTCTTGTTGCAAAGTACTAGTTATAAAAGGAGGTTTAGCTTTTTTATTTTTCTTTTTTGATTCAATGCTTTCTACAGTAAACTTATCACTTAATTTACTTAATATTTGATCGGCTTCTTCTTCGCTTTTAATATCTATATCTTTATGATTATAATTAAACAACTCACTATCAAACTCATCAAATACTCCTTTGATAGTCCAATATTCTTCTTTTTGAAAGTTCTCTATTTCACGTTCTCTATCAACTACTAATTTTAATGCTACGCTCTGTACTCTTCCAGCACTTTTACCACCTGTTTTAGATTGCATTAATCTAGATAATCTAAATCCTATTATTCTATCTAATATTCTTCTTGTTTCTTGACTATGTACTAAATTATCATCTATCTTCCTAGGAGTTTTAAATGCTTCAATTACTTTATCTTTAGTAATTTCATGAAATAATACACGTTCATAATCTTTTTCTTTAATACCTAATGCATCTTTTAAATGCCAACTTATAGCTTCTCCTTCACGATCGGGGTCGGTAGCAAGATATATTTTTTCACTTTCTTTAATATCTTTTTTTAAGTCACTAATTATTTTTTTCTTACCAGCAATAGGTACATAGTTAGGTTTAAAATCATTATCAATATCTACACCTAAACCATATTTACCAGTTGTAGATAAATCTCTAATATGACCTTTTGATGATACTACTTTATAATCTTTACCTAGATATTTTTCAATTGTTTTACTTTTACTTGGAGATTCCACTATTACTAAATTCTTAGTCAAAATACTCACTCCTTTACTTTTATATTTATACTAATTATTGATAATTTTGTCAATAATATTAAAATTATACTTTTTATAGATATAATATTACTAATTGTTATTCTTTTGCTAATCGTATTTTACTTTTCACTTTCTAATGTCTTAATAGCATTTCCATTTTATTCATAATTACATCACCTAATTACATTATTAGCTTTTTAATAGGTGATTTCCTAAATTAATATAAAAGAACTCATAAAGAGTTCTAAATAACTTCAAATTGAGAATTATAAAGTTTAGCATAAAAACCATTCTTTTTTAATAATTCTTCATGAGTACCTTGTTCAACAATATCACCATTATCCATAACTAATATTAAATCAGCATTTTTAATAGTTGATAATCTATGGGCAATAATAAATGATGTTCTTCCTTCCATAAGATGATCCATAGCTTCTTGTATTAGTATTTCGGTTCTAGTATCAACACTACTAGTAGCTTCATCTAAGATAAGAATTTTAGGATCTGTTAAAATTACCCTAGCAATAGTTAGTAATTGTTTTTGTCCTCCTGATATATTATCACTTTCTTCACTTAGAACCATATCATAAGTATCAGGTAGAGTTTTAATAAAATGATGTACACTAGCACTTCTTGCAGCATTTTTAACTTCTTCAATATCGGCATCTAATTTACCATATCTAATATTATCAGCAACACTACCATTAAATAACCATGTATCTTGTAAAACCATTCCAAATAGGCTTCTTAAATCACTTCTTTTGAAGTCTCTTATATCGTGACCATCAATAGTAATACTACCACTATTAATATCATAAAAACGCATAAGTAATTTAACCATCGTTGTCTTTCCAGCTCCCGTTGGTCCTACTATAGCTATTTTTTCTCCTTTTTTTACTTTAGCATTAAAGTTATGAATAATAGTTTTGTCTTCATTATAACCAAAGACAACATTTTTGAATTCAATATTACCTTGAATACTATTAATATCAAATTTTGTCTTAACATCTTTTACTTCTTCTTTTTCTTCCAAAAATTCAAATATTCTCTCAGCAGCTGCTACCGTTGGTTGAAGTAAAGCAAAAATTTGAGCCATAGTGGAAGCACTTTGATTTAAATTCCTTACATATTGTGAGAAAGATAAAATATCGCCAACTTGGATTTTTTCTTTAATTACTAAATATCCACCATAAATAGATACTAAAACATAATTAATATTTCCAATAAAGTTCATTAAAGGATGCATAGCAGTTGATGCAAATTGACTTTTCCAACCAGAATCATATAATTTATCATTTAAATCTTCAAAACGTTCAATCTCTTTATCGGTAGCATTGAAAACTTGAACAATATCATGACCACCATAAACTTCTTCTACTACTCCATTAATATTACCTAAATTAGTCTGCTGTCTTGTAAAAAACTTTTGACTCTTTGACATAATAAATCCCATACCTAATACTGATATCGGTAATAGGATTAAAGAGGCAATAGTCATAGAACCACTAATACTAATCATCATAATAAGTGTTCCTATTAAGGTAGCAATACTTGTTATTGCTTGTGTTAAGGTTTGCCCTAAGTTACTTGAGAAAGTATCAACATCATTAGTAATTCTTGATAGTATTTCCCCATGGGTTTTAGATTCAAAATAAGATAGTGGTAATTTATGAAACTTAGTACTTATCTCACGTCTTAAATTATATGATATTTTAACTGATACAGTGTTCATGATAAAACTTTGAATAAAAGAACAAAAAGCACTAAAAGCATATAAACCTAATAATAGTAATAAAGTCTTACCAATAAAATCAAAATTCATGCCACCATTGTTAGTAATTTTATTTACTAAACCATTAAATATTTCGGTAGTAACATCTCCTAAGATATTAGGCCCAATTATGGAGAAGATGGTACTAAGGGTAGCAAATATCATAACAATAATGATAGCAACCCGATATTCTTTTATATAAGACAATAATTTTTTTAATGTACCTTTAAAGTCTTTGGCTTTATCAGTAGGATTTCCTCTCATTGGTCCTCTAGCCATTGCTAATCTCCTCCTTACTTAGTTGTGATAGAGCAATTTCTTTATATACTTTACAATTTTCAATTAATTCTTTATGGGTACCAATTCCTGCTACTTTTCCTTCATCTAGCACTACAATTTTATCAGCATGCATAATGGTTGATATTCTCTGAGCAACAATGAAAACGATACTATTCTTGGTAACTTTCTTTAATTCACTTCGTAATTTAGCATCAGTCTTAAAGTCTAAGGCCGAGAAACTATCATCGAATATGTATATTTCAGGATTAATAGCAATAGCTCTAGCAATTGATAGTCTTTGGCGCTGTCCTCCTGATACATTAGTGCCACCTTGAGCAATACTTGATGCATATTTATCTTCTTTGTTGTCAATAAATTCACTACTTTGAGAAATATCTGCCGCCTTAATCATTTCTTCATTAGTTATATTATTACTTCCATATTTAATGTTGCTTTCAATAGTACCACTAAATAATATACCTTGTTGTGGGACATAACCTATCTTTTTCCTTAAAGTATCTAACTTCATATCCCTAACATCAACTCCATCAACTAAGATAGCCCCTTCCGTAACATCATAAAATCTAGGGATTAAGTTAATTAAAGTTGATTTACCACTTCCAGTTGACCCAATGAAAGCGATTGTTTCCCCATTTTTAGCGGTAAAGTTAACATCAGTAATGACATCTTCATTGGCATCAGGATATCTAAAACAAACATTTTTAAACTCTACTGTACCCTTTTTATCATCAATAGCGTTCTTTTCTTTAATAGGATCTTTAATACTTACATCAGCATCAATTATTTCCATAACCCTCTTAGCAGAAATACTTGCCCTTGGTAACATAATAGAAATCATAGAAATCATCAAGAAGGCCATAATTATTTGCATTGTATATTGAATATAGGCCATAATATCACCTACTTGAATGCTACCAACATCGACTCCTTTAGCACCAAACCAAACAATGGCCACACATACAACATTCATTAATAACATCATTAGTGGCATCATTAAAGACATGGTTCTACTAACAAATAAATTGACTTTGGTTAAATTTTTATTAGCAGTATCGAATCTTTCTTCTTCGTGGTGTTCATTACTAAAGGCTCTGATAACAGGAATTCCCTCTAGTATTTCACGCGATACTAGGTTTAATCTATCTACAAGGGACTGGAATATTTTAAATTTTGGCATAACAATAGTAAATAATACACCCACAAGTAAGAATAAAGCTAAAACGGCAATGATAATAATCCAAAGCATTGAGTGATCTGCTCTAGTTGTCTTTAATATTCCTCCTATGGCAATAATCGGTGCATAGAATACAACTCTCATCAACATTACTACTACTTGTTGAATTTGTTGAATGTCGTTTGTAGTTCTAGTAATTAAAGATGATGTTCCATATTTCTTCATTTCGTTTTTAGAGAATTTCGCGACCTTAGCAAATATTTTAGATCTAAGAGTCTTAGCAAGTTTGGCTGCAAGACGAGAACCAAAGAAAATGATAGCTATAGCTACTGCCATAATAAGTAAAGCAATACCAACCATTTTAGCCCCACTCATTAGAACATAATCTGTTTGCATTTTACCCAAATCAAGTCCTACTTTTTCATATTCTGTTTTAATTTGTTCAATAGCTGTACTTGCCAAAATAGTATCAGGCATATCTTTAATAGTATCATCTATCTTAGCAATTACTTCCATTCTAGAAGCACTATCCATAAATTTTAGCATATCAATAAATGTTAATCCTTCAGGAAGAATAATATTAAAACTAGATGGATTACTATTTACCATATTAGATATATATGATAGAGCAAAAGCATGTTCTAATACTGAATTAACTTGTTCCCTATTTTTCCCATTATAAACATATACATTCTCACTATTTAGAATTGGATATTTTTTAGTATTTGCAACATCACCACTAAATAGTAAAGTATAATTATCTTTGAAAGTATCTATTTCATCATCATTTAAAAAGATAGATAAATCATTAAAACTAGATTCAGTTATAACTTTGATAACAGAGTCTTCAATACCATTTTGCTGAATACCTACATTAATTATTTTAGAAGTATAATCAGGTAAAGTTAAATCTAAATTAGCTTGGCATACTAATAAAGCTATAATGATAAGAATTGATATAATGGATGATTTTAAATATTTAAATAGTCTTAACATATAAATTCCTTTCTATCACATTTTATTATATTAATTAATCAACAAATATTACCAATATTCGTACTTTTAAAGTATATATGACCAAAGGTAACAAGTCAATAAATAACACTAAAATTTCACAATTGACTATATATCTAGATAAAAAAGAAGCAGCAACTGCTACTTCTTTTATAAACTATTAACTTCTTCACTATGCTCTCTTTTACATAGTCTTACATTACTTTTGAATGCAAAATCATTGTAAATTGTTTATTTCTTCTAATGATAAACCAGTACATTTAGCTATTACATTAACATCTATTTTTTCTTTTAGCATGGATAAAGCTATTTCTTTTTTACTAGAAAGAATTCCTTCTTCTACACCAGCACTAAGTCCTTCTTCATATCCATCATTCCTTGCTTGCTCTTGTAGGGCTACCTCTTTATCATATGATTCCCCAAAACTCTCTTCACTACATACCTCTACGGCCTCTTTTACATAGTCTTCCATTACCTTATCTCCCATTATCAATTCTTCTGATAACTTTATATTAGGTTCTATTAATGCTAATATGCACCTCTCTAATTCATTTAAGCTATCTATACCTTCATTATAATACTTTTGTCTTAATTTTGGTACATATATATTTACTATTATTATTTTACTCGTTAATTTTATCAATCTTTTATTTTGCATGTAATATATATCTATTATATCTTCATTACCTTTAAATGCAAAATTATTGATATTAAACTGTATCGTTTGGGTATATCTATACTTAGTTCCTACTTTTGTCTTCTTGGCATATAGTCTACTAGCATATTCTAAATTCCTTTCCATAGTAGTAACACTACTATTATTATTGATTTCTATATTAATTATGCTACCATCTATCTCGGCTACATAATCACATCGCTCATTTTTATCGGTATTATATTTCTTATTTACATCATTTTTTACTAACTTAATCTTACTTAATAGCTCCTTATACTCCATATCTAATAAATGAGATAATAATCTACATGAATATCTTATTCTCTCATCATTTTGAAACATGCTTTTAAACATAATATCTGATAATAAACTCGCTTTCTCCCCTTTATTTAATTCTTTTATCGAGAATACTTGTTCTTTATCCTTTTCTAATTCGTAAAGTTCTTGATAAATTTCACCTCTAATTTTCATTGTCTAATCTCCTCCTTTATTAGCACTATATCACACTAATGAAATTAAGAAAAATGGCCAATTTTTTATTTTAAACCATTAAAAAAATACAAATCTAAATTTTCTTCTTAGAGAATTTTTATGATTTGTATTCCCTTTTTAGTTCAATATTCAATTTTAGTAAAATTTAACTTTTTTTTCATCTTTTTTAATTAATTTTTATCACATAAGGTGAAGTAGAAGTACCATTCCCACTTGTTACTTCAACGTTAGGGCTAAGGTTAATGACGGGGCGCACACCGAGACCATTCCAAACGACCGTGTCGCGGAGGTCCCCAGTCAAAACAACGAGCCAACCGCGCGCGCTGGAACTGCCAGAGTGGAAGTAGAAGGGGCTCATGGTCCAGTAATTGGCTCCAGTATATAGATAATAATTACTATTTGCTACATTATATACTCCTCCTGCATATGCTACTTCATCAGGTGTTATTAATCCTACTTTGTATTGGGACATACCATTTCCTTTAGAATTATCAACTGTAAATAAGTCGTGTGATGGTTCTGGGCATGCAAACTGTGGTGTCTTGTTATAATATAATCTTCCTGCAGAACCATAATAGGTAGTTGTTTTTCCTATACCATTTCCACTATAGATACTCCTATCATTACAAAAGCCAGTATCTGATATATAGTCATCATAACTTAATAAATGATTTTCATACCAATCTTCTAAATATTTCTTTATATCAGAATCTACTTCATTTTTATGTGCTTGTTCATATGATGTTGAATAATATCCTGAATGCATTTCTGCTCTCCATACTTGATAGTTACTTCCATTTTGTCTGGCTTCGGTTAACTTCAACATATGTCTGCATGTTATACCTTGTGAATAACATGTATAATAATTATAATAATCACTTGTATATTTTCCATTTACTACTGTTCCTGTTAAAGTATATATTCCCGTTGTTTTATCAAAAGAATAGGTCTCGGACATTTTTACCGTTCCTGCAGTACTTGTCCATGCCCAACCACTAAAGGTACCATATCCATCACTATAGGTAGTTGGCTTTCCATACATATATCCTACATTGGCATTATCTCCTGGCATAGAGTTAAAGGCACTATTTCCTATGGTTGCATTACTTCCTGTGGCATCAGGTGAAGTTCCTTGATATATCAGTCTTATACTTCCATCTTCATTTATTCTTATTATTCGCCAATAGTATCCTGCAAAGTAAACATAATTATTCTTAACATCTCCTCTAAAGTAATAAGTTGTCTTTCCATCTTCGGTATTTTTATTGGTGTAATATAGTCCTTTTCCATTACTATCACTACTTATCTTACTAAAATCAATACTAGTATCACTTTGAGGTGTATTATCTTGTAATATCTTTCTTGATAATCTTATTGGAGTTATATCAAAACCACTACTCGGTATATTATTTCCTAAGTCTTGAACATAAGTTACATCTAAGGTTAATTTATTATCAGTTAAGCTTGGTTGGGAAGTAATACTACTATCATAACTGATTGTAATATTAAAAGTAGTTGTTGTACTTTTAGCTAGTTTATCTCCTATCTTAATGCCATCTATCTTAAACTTAATCGCATCACTTCCTAATTCACTTGAAGCAATATTTTGGATAATGGCATCTAATGTTCCTTGATTAGCTACTGTTACTTTATATATTATTTCATCTCCCGGAAGTTTAAAGTCTAC
>CANQGH010000018.1 GCA_947601845.1 uncultured Bacilli bacterium
TATTTGCTTTTTTATTAGGACATTTTGTTTTGTAAATCAATTCAAAAAAGCGGACATTTTGTTTTAAAAGTCACAAAGTTGAATATAGAAAGATTAGAAAAGCTTATTCTTTAGCATTTCTAATACAAAAAAAGACAATTATAGACTGTTTCTATATTGTCTTTAAATTTTTGTAACGTATTAATCTTACCAGGAACCGCCGCCGCCGCCTCCGGATCCTCCTCCAGAGAAGCCGCCACCTGATGAACCGCCACCAAATGAACCTCCGCTGGATGAATCACTAGATGGACTAGATGACATAACACTTTGAGCAGAAGCCATAGTAGTATTCATAAAATGCCCAAAAGCTATCATATCAAATGCTGATGGACTATCGTACCAATCTGGAGCTTGTAGAGATATACTTTCAAATTTCTTTATCCATTTATCAGATACGCCTAAAACATAGGTATAAGGTAAAATGTTATAAAAGTAAGTTGGATCTTGCATAACCATTGCCTCTAATCTATCTTTCTCGGCTGTTTCAAGGAAATTTTTGAATCCGCGTAACTTTCCTAACACTTCATTACCATATAGTGTTCTTTTTGGTAAATAATTTAAACAAATTATCATTCCAAAAACGCATATTATCCCAACTACATATCCAAACAAATAAATTGGGGATACAATTAAAGTTGGTAATACAATAAATAACCATGGGAACCCACCAAACATTAATCCAAAATTAATACCAACTGCTTTACTTATAATTGATGCGGCAACTGTATCGTTTTTATTTACTAATGAGGATAACATAACAGTAAAACCAATTCCAGGAAATAATAAAGCGAAAATTAACAAACTCGCTTGCCCATAATTCAAAATAGGTGGAATAGTTATCAAACAATACGTGGCAATTATCATTAATATAATAAAGATAGACTTACTTGATGCTGACTTTTCAAACACTTTATTCTTATTTTCACGATTATTTATATTGAATAATATTTTATTCATAGTAAGATAAAAACTATCATACAAATCTTCTTGAGTGACTACTATTTTACCATCTATTGTAGAAGAATGTTTAAATAACCCATTCAAAAACATTTCCTCATTTTTATCACTACCATCATAATCTTTGACTTTGATTATTTGAAAATCTTTTCCCTTTGAAAATAAAGTTTGTTTCCCTGTTTCCTCTATCTTAATATATCCCTTATTAGCTAAATATATAAGTAATGAGGTTACATCTCTGTTATTGGCTTTACCCTTATATAAGAATCCAACGTCTAAGCTATTTTTACCCTCTGGTGGATAAAACTCAACAGTTTCTATAACTTGATCATCACGTCCATATTTATGCCATAAATAGACTGATAACCCAAGGAACCCTAACGGAATAAACATTATTACATATTGCATAACATTAACGGGAATCCCAGCTCCAACAAAATAACCATCAGGTAGTTCACATCTTACGGTTAGCCCTTCTCCTTGTTTTAATATGCCACTATAACTTCCCAATATTTTATTACCATTTACAGTATATCTTATATCACTATTATTAGTAGAGCCATATACACCTGATGAAAAACCTAGTTTGCTAGAATCAAAATCTTTTGGCATGGTAATATTAAAAGTAATATTACCAATTACTGTATCCCATTCTGTACCAATAATATTAAAATATAATTCATCATAATCTTTAGCCGCATCCTTACCTAAATTATAATTGTATTTTATGATGTAGGTTTGTTCTCCTCTTACTGTCTTATCGGCTGAACCAATCTGTATCCTATAATTACCGTTTGCCCTCGATACAGTATATTCATTATCAACACTCAAATTGGTTACTTTAGTATGATTGGTATATGTTGTTCCATCCAATCTCTTAACAGCGTTTTTTAAAGGAATTATCCTATAAATACCATGTTTTGATATGTTAAAATATGCTGTAATGGTCTCTTTTATATCCAAAGTATTATTTTCGTTAACTATTATATCAATATTATATTTATCAATAACATAATCATAGAAGCTATACTCATCGCTCTCACTAGGAGTAAGATTAGATGAAGGGCTATAGCTACTAGTATCTACTGATAGACGATAATACTTTATTTCACTAACCTTATGATTATTTAAAATACTTAAATTGGACATTTGATTAAAAGCATTAGTCCCTGTTAATGCCATTTTATAACTGGATGTGCTAGCAATTAACCTAAAATTAGCATCATAATAATAAACAGTTACAGTGTAATTAACTGTACTATTATCATTATTATACACAACACCTGTTAACCCAAAAGATAAAGTAGAAGTGGAAGAATAATCTACAAATTTTATATCATTAAAAGATAGACTTCCAACTTCTACACTTTGCTCATCATTAATGTCTACATAACCTGTTTGTTCTGTTAAAGCGTAAATACTGGCTGGATACAATAATAAGAGAGATAATACCATTACAGTTAATAAAGATAATCCCTTAATAATTCTTTTCATTGTATCCTCCATTAAAATTCAACTTTAACATTTTCTCTTTCGTTAGCACTTGTTTCAAACATTGCTTTAGTTTTATAACCAAATAAACCGGCAAAAATATTGCTAGGAAACATTTCAACTTTGTTATTATATTGTAAAACGACACCATTATAATATTTTCTAGAATTAGCAATATCTTCTTCTACTTTTGTAAGTTGACCACTCAAATCCATAAAATTTTGATTGGCCTTTAAATCTGGATAGTCCTCTGCTAAAGCCATAATTTTAACAATTCCTTTTGATAATTCTTGGTTAGTTTTGATTTTATCTTCAGGAGACATGCTATCATAAGCACCATTTCTTAACTTAACAACGCTTTCGAAAGTTTCTTTTTCGTGTTTAGCATATCCTTTTACTGTTTCTATTAAATTAGGAATTAAATCCCATCTTTTCTTTAAATAAACATCCATTGTTGAAAAAGCTTCTTTAACTTTATTATTTAATCTAACTAGGCTATTATATAAGTTTAAAATGTAAACAAGGATTAAAACAATGATGGCAACAATAATAATCAATACTATATTCATATTTTCACCTCCTATCTCTTTATATCATATTATATATTGTACCATGTTATAGTCTAATAAATCAATACTTATGCCTATTAAAACAATTGGCATTATATTTAAAATATATAGAAGCAAAAAAGCAAGAATCATCCTGCTCTTTCAATATTATATCTTTGGTTATTCTACTTTAGTTTGCCATAATCCATGTTTATTGCAATACGCATACAAAGTAGATCCCTTCACATAAGGGAATATGACCTCTGGAGTTTCACCAACTTTAAAAGTATGTTTTATAGTTTCTGTATCAGTTTCCATTAGTACCCATTCTATATAGTGATCATCATCCATAACATGATTAACCTTAACTTTAATTTCATCTCCTATTTTTTCATAACTAGGAAGATGTTTTTCTTTAGCGCCATCAGTTGAATTAGCTACAACATCGCTCATCTTATCACCACAGCAAATAAAACCACAACTACAATGGCAATCCCTTTCTACAGTTACTACTGCCCCACAATTTTTACATATTTTCATTTTCATAATTTTTACCTCTCTATCTTTACAATCTCTATTACTTCATTTTCAACATTATATCCAACTTTTATTTTAGACCCTACTGCAACAAATGGCAAATAAGTTTCATCTATCTTTATAGATACTCGATATTTTTTACCTTCAGTATCCCTAAAATAGTAGTACGTATTGCCATCAATCATGGAAGTTGTAACACTACTAATAGTTATTTCCTTTATTGTTAATTGATCACTATCTACAACAGGATTGGATGTTAAATAATTTCTAGCAGCTTCATCGATTCCTTTAGCTGAATCAGTTACAACTACTCTTTGATAATTTTGAACATCCACAAAAGCATACATTTTTACAAGACCAGCATTATCTTTTAATGATATTAAATAAGTAGGTCTACCCTGTAAATTAATTAATAGTGGGAAAGTAGATGTATAATTCATTTGTTGTACTTGACCTTTAGCACTTTCCATTGCTGAATATTCTTCCGCTCCAGGTACCGAATAATAAACTGTTTCTTTGGTACGCATATTACATAAAATAAATCCTAAATTAGATTCATCACTAGCGACTGAAGTAATACCTGTGTATAAATATACATCATCATCCATCGTTAAATAATTATATCCATCAGTAGTAACCACTACATCTTTTTGACCAAATAATGAATTAAGGAAACCATTCTTATACATACCCCAATCATCTACCTGCTCTAGGATAAGTTCGGCACTATATACATGATCTACCCAGGTAGGGACTTCATCAACTTTATATTTAGTACTGTCACCAGTAATGGGATTCAAAATAACAACCCCAGATATTTCTTCTTTTAACCCCACTCCACTATATTTAATTGTAGGTACAACCCAATATGGATTACCATCATTATCCAATTCAAAATTAGCACTACCAAAAATTTCTGTCGGATAACTAAATCTAAGTTTTCTCGTTAAATCTTCATTAAACATAGCTGAAGGCATATATTTCATACCTTTTTCTAATCTTACTAAATTACTTTTACCATCTACTGAATTAACAATGATATAACCTTTTATGCCTTCGCTTCGATTAGTAAAATATTTAATCAAACCTGAATATTCTAAAGGTGTTACCCTTACTACCTCATTATTATAATTAATTTGTGTATATAAGTTGGATACATAAAACTGAGACACTAAATCAGTCATCTCACCCATAACTCTATCTCCTAATTTTTGAGTAGAATCTTTATCTAATAATGGAATAGTATTAAAGTTAACTTCGGCTACATCATTATTAAAGTCACCATTTTCATCAATAGTAATCCTCTTAGAATAACTAGAGGAATGGAAAATAGGGGATAAAATAATATTGATACCTATAATTGCTACAAAACATAGAGTAATTAGACCATAACTAAATAACCATCCTCTAGTATACGCACGTCTTTTTAATAGTCCTGTAGTAAAATCGAGAGATGCCAAAAACTTAAATATTGAACCAACTAATATAATCATGAAAAGATATAACCAAAATCCTGGGCTGTGAATATTTATGGCCGGTAAAAATATATAATAAGTACCTCCTATAAACAATAACATGAATAGAGTAAAAATAAGTAATACTTTTTTATTTTTCATATAAACATCATTCCTTTCACTTAGTTCAAGGTAAAAATAGTAATGAAAGTTTAAACAAAATTTATTTTATATTTATAATAGAACCTGTTAAGGAGTATACACTACAGAAAGGTTAAAGGCTTTAGAATATTAAAAGATTTATAAAAAAATTATAAACTTATTAATACTAAATCTGTGGACCTTACAACTTAAAAATTAATCTAGTTAATTAATTTTGGACTTTATTTGGAATCAAGAAAAGTATCCCCTTTTTGAACTATTGTAACGAAATAAATTTGCTCTTCTTTTCAAACTAACCTCCTTGTATAATCATTATATCATGTTCATAGATTAATATACATAAAAACTGTCATATTAAAAGCAAAAAAATTAATTTTAGTATTGACTTTATTTTGACCTATGGTATAATCTTACTTGTCTACTTAATTTGCGGACGTAGTTCAATGGTAGAACCTTAGCCTTCCAAGCTAACTACGTGGGTCCGATTCCCATCGTCCGCTCCACATTGTATTTTAATCGAACTTTTTAGTTCGATTTTTGATTATTTAGGATAATAGAACTTACTTTATTATTAAATTATTGGCCAATATTTTATAAACTTAAAAAATTTTAAATTATTCCTTAGCCAAGTAACCATACCAATTATCTATTTTGACATAAATTATGAATGAAATAGCATAATGCTATTTCCAATTTAACTTTTGAAATGCAAAATAGAAGGGGGAATATGATTTGCATAAAAATAAAATAATAATTCTTATATTCTTTCTTATCACTATTGTTTTAATGGCTGTTGGGTATTCAATTTTTGCTACCGATTTTACCATTAACGGAACTTCGGAAATCACCGGAAATTGGGATGTTAGAATAACAAATATAATTGCCACTCAAGTCCCTGATGGTTGTGATGCTGGCACACCAACTTTTACTAAAGATTCAATTAATTTTTCAGCTAAACTTAATAAACCGGGCGATGAAATTATTTATGAAGTTACCATAGAAAATTTAGGAACTATTGATGCCGAACTACAAACTATAATATTCACAGAAGAAATAGATGGAATTGAAGAAATTAATTATACTACTTCAGAACTAAAAAAAGATTTAAATGTTGGTGAGTCAACTACTTTCAATATCATAGTAACATATGTCAAAAGTAGTGAAAGTGTTCCCGATGTTAAAACCAAAACATTGACAGGAATAATTCAATATGTTCAAAAAGATAATTCTTAAAAATAAAAAATTATTTGTTCTTTTGGTTATTTATACAATAATTCATATCTTCTTTTATACAAATAATTTTATTAACCTCTTATTTTGGTTAGGTTTTTTAATCTTCTTTGATCACCAAGATTTTAATTTACCAAAGAAAAAAGAAATAAATCTTACTTTAATTATATCTATTATCTTTTTTATCATTTATTTGGCAAGTGGTTTTGTCTTTGGCTTTAATAACAGTCCTTTTAATAATCATTTAATTAATATTCTTATAAATTTTGTAGCCATTGTTTTACCTATAAGTGGTATCGAAATATTACGCTTTAAACTTATTAAAAGTAATAAAGATAATTTTAAAATTATAACTTTAATAACCTTTATTGTTATCATGAGTGAGATTAATTTTAAAAACCTTTTTCTTACACATAATATCATTTTTTTACATTATATTATTTCGATAATTATTCCAATTATTGCACAAAATATTTTATATACTTATCTATCTTTAAATGCACACTACGATATTCCAATAATTATTAGGATATTTGATAAAGTACCTAAATTCTTTTTACCAATTATTCTTAATAATAATTGGTTTATTGTAGGTGCTTTTGCCATCATTAAAGTTTTCATTATTTACTATTTATTTAAATACTTTATTTTTAGTAAAAAAACTATAAACCATTTTACCGATTTAAACAGGGCACTTTATCCTATAACTATTATGGCAGCTATTTTATTAGTATTCTTTATGCTCGGATTATTTACTTATAAACCTATAGCTATTTTATCAAATAGTATGAATCCAATTTTTAAAAGAGGCGATGTTGTCATTTATAAAAAAGAAGAAAATATTGTACCCGGCAATATTATCATCTTTCAATATCAAAATCAAATGATTGTGCACCGAGTTGTAAGTATAAATAATTATTATGTTACCAAAGGGGATGCCAACAATAGCGTAGATTATATAAAAATTAAAAAAGAGGATATAAAAGGTGTTTATCAATTTCACATCAAATATTTAGGTTATCCTTCTATTTGGTTAAATGAATTATTTACGAAGGAGAATTAAAGTGTCAGAAAAAAGTAAAAAAATAAAAATATTATTTATTTTAAGTATTATTCTTTTAATAAGTCTTCTTTTTCTAGGCGTAATATATATTAATAAAAATATTCAACAAAACAAAACATATCAATTAAATAATAAAACCTATTATGAAGTTACTTTAAATCCTAACAATTATTTTCTTCATGATAAATTAGAAGCGAATAATTATTATGTTGCAAATTCAATTAAAAGTATTGATATTTATTTTGATTATTATTTAAAAACCAAAACGAAAGAAAATATTAATTATTCTTATGATATCACTACTACTATAAAAAGTTATGCTGATAATGGTACTAAATTAATTTGGACTAAGGACTTTAATTTAAAAAATATAAATAATATTAATGAACAAGAAATTAAGATAAATGAAAATTATAAATTAGATTATCAATATTATGTTAATTATGTTAAATCTTTTCAAGAATATTATAATATTAAAACAGAAACATATTTATATGTAAAACTTAATGTTAAAATTAATGATAAAGAGAATCCATATGTTTTATTAACTATTCCTATTAGCGAAAATATTATAGAAATAACGATGAAAGAAGATAATGCTTTTTTAGAAAATAATAAACAAAATATTGATTTTAAAAAGATAATAGTATTTATTATTTTAGTTATCGCCGTTATATATTTAGTAAGTAAAATTTTATTCAATAAGGATAGTGAAAAGGCAATGTTAAAAGAATATCAAGATATAATTATAACTATTCAAAATAAACCTAATATGAAAACTGATAATAGTATATATTTAACTAATTTAAAAGATTTAATTAGTATAGCCATAAATAATAATGTAAATATATTTAATTATCAAAATAACTACTATATTATAATAGATAATACTTATTATATTTATATTTTTAAAAATAACGATATAAAGGCATAATGAATTATTTTATGCCTTTTTCGTTTATTAACACTTTTTATTAATTATTATTTATTTCGAAAGGTTGTTTCATCAAATTATTCGTAAGTATTATCCAATAAATAAATTTCATATTACGAATAGGAATTTATTAGATTCTGTCTACATTAGTAGATGTACTAGGAATAGAAAGTATTTATTTAATTGACATTTTTTAAAGGAAAGTGGAAATATCCCAGATATCCAAAAAAATAATATTAATAATTTCACTATGCTTAACAATTATCAAAAAAAGTGATATGATTTAATCAAAATAAGGAAGGATTTAAAAATGGAAAAATACTTAAAAGAATTTATTAAAAATTTAGAAGAAAAAATACAAGAAAATCATAAGTTTACCAAGGAAGAATTATCTATAATTAGAGTAAAAATAACGGACTTTCAACACGAAAGACTAATTCATTTACTAGTTACACTTTTCTATGCCGTTTTCATGCTATTTTTTTTAGCGTTAACTATATGGCAGGCAATCTTTTTTATACCATTTATTCTTATAATGATAATTTTACTATTTTACATTAAGCACTACTTTTTCCTAGAAAATGCAGTTCAATATATTTATAAACTATACGATAAAATCATCAGTTAAGTTTTTAGTTAATGCATTATAAAAGCTAATTTTAATTGGTCAGTATTTTAATCCAAATCATGATATTAACAAACTTCAAAAAACTTATTTAATTGTATTGACAATTATTTGGGGTTATAATATAATCAATTTAGCAATCGGATATTTAGAGTGCTAAAAAGGAGAAAAATATGAAAGAATTTAAAGCTGAATCTAAAAGATTAATGGAATTGATGATTAATTCGATTTACACAAATAAAGAGATATTCTTAAGAGAAATTATCTCTAACGCTTCAGATGCCATTGATAAACTACATTACCAATCTTTAACAGATAAAAAAATTAAGGTTAAAAAAGAAGACTTTGCCATCATTATTAAAGCTAATAAAGATGCTAGAACCTTAACAATATCAGATAATGGTATTGGTATGACTAAAGATGAGTTAGAAACAAATTTAGGTACCATTGCTAAAAGTGGATCATTTGATTTTAAAGAACAAAATCAAAAGAAAGAAAACATTGATATTATTGGTCAATTTGGAGTTGGATTTTATTCTGCCTTTATGGTATCTTCAAAAGTAGAAGTAATATCCAAAGCTTATGGTAGTGATGAAAGCTATTCTTGGATTTCATCTGGCATTGAAGGATATACAGTAAAAAAGAGTAATAAAGAAAACTATGGAACAGATATCATTCTAACAATTAAAGATGAAGAAGAATATAATCGTTATCTTGAAGATTATGAATTAAAAAATTTAATTAAAAAATATTCAGATTATATAACATATCCAATTAAAATGGAAGTAACAAATGATAAAAAGACACAATTAGAAACTATTAACAGTTTAATTCCATTATGGAGACGTAATAAAAAAGATATTAGTGAAGAAGATTATAATACCTTTTATTCCGACAAATTTTTTGATTATGAAAAACCTCTAAGTCACATTCACATTAAAGCAGAAGGTACACTTGAATACAATTCTTTAATTTATATTCCATCACATGCTAGCTATGATTATTACACCAAAGAATATGAGAAAGGATTACAATTATACTCTAACGGCGTATTAATTATGGAAAAATGTGCTGATTTAATACCTGATTATTTTAGTTTCATTAAAGGTGTAGTTGATTCACCTGATTTATCGCTTAATATTTCTCGTGAAACATTACAACAAAATAAGGTATTAAAAACCATAGCCAATAATATTGAAAAACATATTAAAGATGAATTAATAAACATGCAAATAGAAAGAAGAAATGACTATTTAAAACTATGGGAGGCTTTTGGATTACAAATTAAAGCTGGAATATATAATAGTTACGGAATGGATAAAGAAAAACTTCAAGACTTATTAATGTTCTATTCTTCTAAAGAGGATAAATTAGTTACTTTAAAAGAATATATTGATAAGAATAAAGATGAAAAAAATATATATTATGCATGTGGTACTTCAACTGACCAAATAAAGACTTTACCTCAAGTAGAATCAATGATTTCTAAAGATAAAGATATCTTATTATGTTCTAGTTATTTAGATGAATTTGTTTTTAAAGTTATGATGAAATATGAAGATAAAGATTTCAAAAATGTTTGTTCTGATAACATTGACTTAGATACTGAAGATGAAAAAGAAGAACTAAAAACTTTAAATGAAAATTCTAAAGATTTACTATCTTTAATGAAAGAAGAACTTGATGTTAAAGAAGTTAAATTTACTAACAAATTAAAAAATCATCCTGTTTGTCTATCCACATCTGGTGAAATATCTGTAGAAATGGAAAAAGTAATAAATGCCATGCCAACTAATGAGTCTATTAATGCTCAAAAAATATTAGAAATAAATGCTAATCATCCTTTAGCAAAAAAACTTCAAGATTTATATCAAAATGATAAAGAAGAACTAAAAAAATATAGTAAAGTATTATATTCACAGGCTCGTTTAATTGAAGGTTTACCTATTGATAATCCTACTGAAATTGCCAATATTATATGTGATATCCTAGTAAAATAATATATAGATCAATAAATGCAAAAATAAATAAAGGGACTTTAATGAATTTATTTCATTTAAAATCCCTTTATTTTAATTTTTACTAACTTTCTGCAAATTAGTTTATCCGTAACAAGTACACCACAATTATATAATTTGGAGCTGTTCAAAGTGTCCATAACCATAGGCATTAAAAACATATAATAAATGAATCTTGATTAGACGGGAATAATTTACCTTTATGCTTTTTTCGATTTATTGTATTCTTCCAATGCTTCATCCTCTAATAATTTATAATTAGTTTTATTATATAAAGTGACTGGTAAACTATCCCTAAATTCAATTTCTTTTGGTATAGAATAAACCGCAAGTTCTTTTTTACATAATTCTTTAATTTCTAACTTTAATTTATTAGAAGGTTTAATGCCATCTTTTAGTACAATAAAAGCTTTAGGTACATGCATTTTATATGGGTGAGGAATACCAACTACACACACTTTACTAACCGCATCATGTTTTAAAATAGTCTTTTCAATCATTGATGGATATACATTAAAACCGGATACTACTATCATTCTTTTTAATCGCGAAGTAAAATATATAACTCCATTAAGTGAAATATAACCTAAATCGCCTGTATGTAGCCAACGTTTGCCATCTTTATGGATTCTAATAACTTGATTTGTCTCTTCTTCGTTATTCAAATAGCCCATCATAAGAGTTGGACCATTTACACAAATTTCCCCCTCTTCTCCTAAAGGCATTTCCTCCATTGTTTCTGGATGACAAATTTTATAATTATTTCCAACCATGGGAATTCCTATACTTCCAGGTTCGTTAGTTCCAGGGAATGTATACGCGGTTGCCGCAACACTTTCAGTCATTCCATAGCCCTTTAAAATATTCACTTTAGCACCATGCTTATGTAAAAAATTATTAATTCTCGTTTCTGCTTGTATAGAAAGATAATCGCCACCACTTATAATATATTTTAATTGTGACATATCAACATTATCAAATTTTTTATTTGACATCATGCCTTCCCACAAAGTAGGAACTCCTAATATTACATGAGGTTTATCATTTTTCCATATTTTGTAAAATCTATTAGCGTTATATTCAGGCATAAGAATGGTTTCAACTTTAAGGCAAATAGGCGTATGAATACATATTCCTAATCCAAATCCGTGGAAAATAGGAAGAACAGTAACTATCTTATCCTTAGGTCTAACATCTATAACATTAACTGCACCTTGTTGAGCAATCGCATTAAAGCTGTAATTAGAAATCATTATTCCCTTAGGCGTTCCTGTAGTTCCCCCACTATGAAGTATTAAAGCTAAATCTTTACTATTTACTTTGGCATGATATTCTCTTAAATTAGAAATTCCATATCGCATAAATTTTTTCCAACTCATATATGAAGTATCATAAAATAATGGCTTTTTAGTTTTAATACCACGAGTTACAGCATACCCTATGTTCAATCCTACTGGCATACTTTCCTTTGGTGAAACAAGAATTGTTTTATAGACTAAAGTTTCAGGAATTATTTCCTTCAATTTGTCATAATTGAAATCAACTAAAAATAAATATCTAGACTTTGACTCTTGCAAATAAAATTTAACTTGTTCTGGACTAGACAGAGGATGAATAATATCAACTACAGCCCCAATCTTATTGCAAGCATAAAAAATGTAAATAGCTTCTGGCATATTTGGCATACAAATAGTGACAACATCCTTCTCTTTAACTCCAAACTCCCTTAAAGCCCTTGCACACATATTAATTGATTTAAAAAAATCATTATAACTAATTCTATTTTCAAAATAATTTAGAGCAATATAATCTAAATCATTTCCTACCTCATCTACCATATAATCATATATTGACTTATTGGTAAATTTTATAGAACGTTCTTCCCTTGAATAGTAATCTAACCACGGTTTATCTACACTTTCTTTCTTAAATAATTTAAAAAACCAATTTCTTATTTTTCCCACAATACTCTCCTATTTATTATTTTTTTTATAATTTTTTCTTATTAATATTTAACTAATTTTACTAATTATAGTATAAAAATATTATTAAGATTCTAATTATAATTTATTAAAAATCATTAAAACAAATGAAATCATTTTTTGTTATTAATAATTTTTCCTATTTTAAAATTAGGATATGCATTCGTTATATGCCTATAAAGTTTTGAATTTTTGCTTATCCAAGCTATGACGCTTTCACGAATTGTCTCAGTATCATCTTTTCGTTGAGATTTTATATTTATTTTAATCTTATTCATTATATTGAAAGAAATAATATTATCAACTATATAACCTACTATTAAAATAGCAAATAAAATTAATCTAACAATCGGATTTATTAAATATATCATTTTTACTAGAAAAGGATTTAAAATATAAAAACAGAATGTTCCTAGAATTCCAAATGGTATCATAGTTTCTAAACATATACGCCCATTAATATTAAATTTCTTTTTTGAATAATCCCACCATCTAGCTTTAAATATTTTCTCCATTAAATAAGAAGTAAGGTATTCCAACACAGAACAAATTAAAATTGATTTTAAAAATACTGATAGTACATCTTTGGTATTTTCACCTATTAAAAATAATATTCCTAAAACACCATAACCATATATAGGACAATATGGTCCAATTAAGAAACCCCTATTAACAAATTTTTTATCATAAATGAGAGTCATAGCGACTTCCATAAGCCATCCTAAAAAAGAATATATCATAAATAATAAAAAATATACTATAAATTTATCCATACTACCATCTTTCTTTATTTTAAATATGTTGCTACCTCATTAAATATTATAACATTCCACTAATAATTTTTAAATACTTACAATTGATTTATTTTAAAATCAATATTAGTTATCAAGTGCAAAGTTAAATCCTATTTATAATTTATCTAAGTATATCTTAAATTTTCAAAAAATGTTTGATGGTGACATATTTGTATATTATAATAATATTGGTTATATAGTATATATGTAATACATAAAGTATTGGAGGCAAATTATGAAATATATAATGGATACAGATCCTGGAATAGATGATGCTTTAGCAATCATGTTAGGAATCAAAAATAATTTAGATGTTATTGGGTTTACTTTAACCAGCGGAAATGTTCCTCCCGAAAAATCAGAAAAGAATTTAAAAGTAATTCAAGATTTCTTAGGGAGCAATATAAAAATGTATAAAGGGAGTCTAGAAAACGAGCATAATCACGAGACAGCTGAATATGCTCACGGCAAAGATGGACTTGGATATGCCGTTTTTCCCGATAATAATCCTCGTCAATTTGAACAAATGGCAGCTGAAGACTTTATTATTGAAGCTTCCAAACAATATAATGATAACTTAACAATGATATGCTTTGGTCCCCTTACCAATTTAGCTAACGCTATTAAAAAAGATAAGGACTTATTCCAAAGAATAAAGCATGTTTTAATAATGGGGACTACTTATGACCCAGATTCTAAAGAACCATATATAGAGTTTAATGTTAATGTAGACCCCGAAGCAGCCGCTCTAGTCTTCAAAGCACCATTTGAAGATATAAAAATAGTAACTCATGAAATAGGGGTCAAATCATTTATTGAACGTGACTATATAGATGGGCTTAAAAATTCAGAACATTTATTATCTAGGTTTGTGGGATTAATATCTCAAAAATACATGGAATTTAGTTATAGTTACTATGGTATAGCCGGCTTAGTAACACCTGACCCAACCACAGTCGCATCATTAATTGATCCAAATGTAGTTACATTTAAACCTTGTCAAGTAGAAATTGTTACAAAAAGTCCAAAGCATAGTGAGTGCCATATAGTACTTGTTGATAAAAGTAATATTTTCGTTTCAACTGACTTTGATTTAGAGCGATTTAGGACATTATTTAAAAAAACATTTAATTAGTATAATTGTAAATAAAAAGGCTTATCCATATAATATAGATAAGTTTTTTTAGACTAATTAATTTATGCCAATGGCATTATCAACAGGTATAGCAATACATACCCCTTTACCTGGAGTTTTTATTCCTACATCTTTAGTAATTTCTTCCATAACTTTATTTTTAATTTCGCTATTAACTATATTTAAAACTAATTCTCTACCAGGTTCTATTTCAAAGCCAAACATCTTTACAGCTTCTTTATTTCCTAAGCCCCTACCACGAATAACCGTTCCTCCTTGCGCACCAGCACGTTTTGCAGCATCCATTACCTTATTTAAATGCCCTTCTAACACAATGGTAATAATCAAATGAAATTTTCTTTCGTCACTCATTGTCTTTTCCTCCTCTAACTCTTTATTATCAAAGCTATCTACTAAAAATTTATTCGTACTAGAAATAGATATTGTAAATGCTATTCCCGTACCTGGACTATTTATATTTAAACACTTATTAATTTGCTGTAGTATTTGTTCTTCAAAATAATGGGGAATTACTGCTAAATTAATATTTTTTTTGGTTTCTACTAACCCAAAATAATCTAATATACTAGGGGAAGCTGTTCCAAAACCATATGTAACCGTTTTTAGACTAATATTATATTTTCTATAGATTCCTTTTAATTCTTCTTCGTGTCCATCATTACAAATGGTAAATAAAAGTTTCAATTTTTTCATGTCTATTCCTCCTTATCCAAATCAACGATTTCCTCATCATAGTTTTCAATATGTTCATTTTTCATCTTTAGATTGTACATAATACCAATGACTTGAATAGTTATTAATGGAGCCAAAGATACCAAAGCTGCAAGTCCAAATGCCCCAGTCAAAACATTAGTTCCCGTTGCCAAACATATTCCAATGGCAATAGGTAATAAGAATGCGGCAGTAAGAGTCCCCCCAGTAGCGCCTCCCGCATCAAATGCTATAGCAGTAAATATTTTGGGAGTAAAAAACATAAGTATCAATGATAATATTTGTCCTGGAATGATATAATATAAAAATGATGTATTAGTAAATATTCTAATTAATGAAAGGCCTGTAGCAACACTTACTCCTAAAGCCAAACCAATATTAAGTGTTTTTTTAGATATATTTCCCCCCGTTAAATCTTCTACTTGACTATTCAAAACTTGAACAGCTGGTTCAGCGATGGAAATATAAAAAGCCATAACCATTCCAAATGGAATTAATAAATATTTATAATCAGTACCACCAATGTATTCTCCTAAAAAATAACCCATATCCATAAATCCAACATTGGCAGCCATGAAGAACATTGTTAATCCTAAAATAGTAACAATTAAACCAAAAATTATTTTACGTATTTCTGTTTTAGTAACATCCTTACTTAAAAGTTGATATATAACAAAAACTATTATTATTGGCAATATTGAAAAAAGAACCTCCTCAAAGTAGACTGAAAATGCATTCAAATAATCTTTAAAATTAATATTTAACCTAATTAAATCCGTTATGTTGTAAGATCCTTCTGGCGTATAAAAAAGTCCTAGTAATAAAACCATAATAATTGGTCCTAAAGAACATAATGATACAAGGCCAAAACTAGACTCTTTAGCTTTTTTATCCGTTCTATTAGCAGTTAATCCGATACCTAAAGTCATAATAAAAGGTAAGCTAATAGTACCAGTCGTAATTCCTCCGGAATCAAAGGCAACTGGAACAAATTCTTCTGATACAAAAAATATAAAAATTAATGTAATGGTATAACCAATTAATAATATCTTATTTAAATCCCATCCATATATAGAACGTAATGATGATAATAATAAAGAAATGCCTACTCCCACACTAATGGTTAAAATTAATACATTACTAGGTATAGATATTAATTGTTCGGCCAAAACTCTTAAATCCGGTTCAGCAATAGTAACTACTGTCCCTATAATAAAACTAACTAATAAAACAAGCCATATCTTCTTACTTTTAACTAATTTACTACCGATTTTTTCACCAATAATCATCATTGAAATATCGGCACCAAAAGTAAATAAGGCACTACCTATTATTAATAATATAGAACTAATAATAAATGAAATTAATAGCGATGGTGAAATAGGTACAAATATGCTTAAAACAACCACGATTAAAACAATTGGCATTATTGTACGAAATGATTCACTTAAACTATTTTTTAAGTTGCCTAGCATATTCTTCTCCTATTTTATAATTTATATTTTTATAATACCATATTTTTGATATTTTTTAACACTTTTTTAACATAATTAAAAAAGTCATCAATTCTTCTGATAACTTTTTTACTAAATACTATCCAATGCGATTAAATAAGGTAATTATTTCATCAATTGCTTTAGCATCACCATTTTTTATATTTTCTACAAATTTAGTTTCTATATGTTCTTTTAATAAAGTGTTGCTAAGTCCTTTTAAAGAATTGATGATTGCTGACATTTGAATTAAAACATCATCACATTTTCGCCCATCGCATATCATTTGTTTTACTCCTCTAACTTGGCCTTCAATACGACTAAGCCTAGTAATTATCTCAGCTTTATTTTGTTCTGCCTTTAGGCCATCATCTACTTTTACCATTCTTATTCCTCCTATTAAGTTCATTATATACCCCTTATAAGTATAGTGTCAAATAATATAATACCAAAAAAATTGCCAATTTTTGCTAATTTTTTAATTATTTTGCATTTTGCCTAAATTAAGTTAGGTTTTATGACCTACCAATTCACTTTTATTAACATATATTAATAATACCCTTTATCAATTTTGTCAAAAAAAAGGAAATAGTTATACTCATAAAACTATATAAACTGTTAATTATTGCTATCCTTATCATCATTAATTTTTTCTAAATATGTCATTATTTTATTTTGATTTTGTAATACTTTCTCAATATGATCATGTAATTGTTCTAGAATTAATTCGCTTTTTAAATCTGTATGATAATCATTTTTATTTCTGATTGTATCTTTCTTAGCCTGTCTATTTTGGCTCATCATAATAATGGGAGCTTGTAATGCCGCTAGGCAAGATAATAATAAATTCAACAAAATAAATGGATATGGATCAAGAGCATTAAACAGTATAACCCCATTCAACACAATCCAGAAGATTAAAAAAGCACAAAAAATAATAATAAAAGTCCAACTTCCTGCTACTTCGGATATTTTATCGGCAACTTTATCACCAAATGTCATTTTGGCATCATTCTCTTTATCAACATCTACTGTGATTGGGTTATTGATTAATAAGTCCAACATTTCCTCTTCATCTTTTTCATCCAAATTTTGATTAAGTAACATCTTCACAATTTCTTTTTTCTTTTTTTCCATAATAGCCTCCTAGGTAATAACCTGTCTATCTTTTACATAACCATTATAATAAAAAAAGAAAATATTGTAAATTTTTTATTCTAAAATTAATTATTTTTGATGCACTATGCCAGTTTAATTATTATTATCATATATTCCAAACAAGACTATTTCCGTTGGGAAAATATAATTTCCATAAAATCTTAGGAAAAAATGATATCCTTCACAAATAGAATCAATAGTTTTAGCGATTTTCCAAATATCTTCATGATTATGATAAACGGATATCAATAGTTTGGGGTGATTATTAAGAATATGGTTTTTAGCACCTAAAATAGCTTTTTCTTCCGCACCTTCTATATCCATTTTTATCATAGTTATTGCCTCTTCAATATCCAAATCCAAGCTTACAGCGTCGATTTCTTCACCACTATCACATAGAAAATTAGCCGATGATGAAACATTATTACTTTGCATATGAAGAATATCATTTTTGTCACTCACAGCTTTACATTTACAAACTATATGGGGATATTCCCTTAAATTTTCCTTCAATTGCCTAAAAGTATTGGGAGTCATTTCGTAACAATAAATCTTCTTATAATTATTAGTGCCGTAACTCTTAATAAAATCTAAAGTAGTATCGCCAGTATAAGCCCCAACATCTACTAAAACCTCATTGTTACAAGAAATTAAATCAAGGTCAAAATAATGACAGTAAGTATTATCCATTAAACTTTTTAAAGTATTAAAGTCATAATCATACCAATTATATAAAATAGCAAACAATAACTTTTTAGAGCGATAATCACCAAGATGCTCATATAACCACTCTAAATCATCTAGATGATAATAAAAGGTTTCAGTTTTATTCCATATTTCCTCATATTCATTATTTTCATAATCTAATTTTCCCCAATAACCATAGTCATTTAAAAAATTTTCTATGGCCTTTTTTGTCGATTGAGGTAAATTTAAATAATTATTCTTTATATGGTTAAAAATATCATCTCTACTCTTTCCCCTTATGCGGTTTATTAACCATTTAAAATTATAATCAACATAGTTCATAATAGCCCTCCTATTAATCCCTATATAATATTCATTGTTTTCAAATAATTTTCCATCAACTATAACAAAATTAAAAAGCACCAATTGGTGCTTCTAATTAATCAATTTCTATGGTCTTTTTCGTTTCAATTGCTTCTTTTTTAGGAACAGTAAGTTTTAACATACCGTCTTTGAATTCAGCCTTGATATTATCGGTTTCAAGATCTCCTAAATAGAAAGATCTTTGATATTTACCATATGTTCTTTCTCTACGTATGTAGTTTTTCTCTTCATCATCTACTTCATCATGTTTCTCTGCTGTAATCGTTAGGTATCCATTATCAGCCTCGATATTGATATCCTTTTTTTCAAATCCAGGAATATCCATTTCGATATGATAATCGCCACCTTTTTCATAAATATCACACTTCATTTGACTCTTAGTACTGTTAGAAGTAGTTAAGAAATCATCAAAAAAATCATCTAAATAATATCTTTTAGGGACTATATTCATATCCACCCTTCCTTTCATAATTATGTTATACCACTATCGTTAGCACTTGTCAACACAGTTTGCTAATTTTCATATTTTTTTCACATTTATATTATGATAATAAGGATAAATATTTATACATAAAACTAATCATTCATAGTTAACTTAATAAAATCATTGGGAACATCTGTTTCAAATGTCATAGTTTTATGAGTTATCGGATTAATAATAGTTAATTTATAAGCATGTAAATACATCTTTCTAAAATTATCTTTGATACCGTACTTATGATCACCTACAATGGGATGCCCTATATCATTCATATGAACCCTTATTTGGTTTTTTCTACCTGTTTTTATATCAATATCTAGTAGACTGTATTGAGCATTGCTACTAACAACGCGATAATTGGTAATAGCTTTTTTCCCATCTCCATTAACTCCGCTAGAATAAGTTAAAAGGGTTTTTGTTTCTTTAAGCCAAGAGGTTATTGTCCCTTTCTCATCAGGGACTACGCCATGAACTATAGCTATGTATTTGCGTTCCTTAGCTAAGTTTTCCCAATCATTTTGTAGTTTCATCTTTAAAGATTCTGTTTTAGCAAAAAGCACTAATCCTGATGTATCTTTATCTAATCTATGTACAATAAACACTTTGTTATTTTTATTTTTCTTTTTTATATACATGTATACTTTATGAAATAAAGTTTTTTCTTTTTCTTTATCGGTTGCAATGGTTAAAAGACCACTCGGTTTATTAACTACAATAATATCCTTGTCTTCGTAAACAATATCTATTTTTTCACTACTTTTCATTTTTTAAACAACCCTTTCCTTTTTTATCATGTTTCTTAAAAAAATCTTTATTTTCATTTTCATCTGCGGATTTGGTTCCATTGGTCTTTACCTTCTTGATAATAATTTTAATCAAATCAATGATGACGGGGATGACAAATAAGAAATAGGCAATGTACCAAAGAAATTTTATTTTACTTTTCTTTTTAAAAATGCCACCTAAAATAGTATTGTCATATGCTTGCTTTTTGGCATTGATGATTACAAAAACAAATAATCATAAATATATATAGGATAATAATGCATTATATTGGGTATTATTATCTAAACTATCATAGTCATAAACATGATTAACTTTAACTACCTGAGCTACAGAAGGGACTAAAACTTCTTCATGATCAACCTCTCTACCAGTTTCTCTATTATTTTCATCATAAGTTATTAAATAATATACCTTCTTAGTTCCATCAATACCCTTTTGGATAACAATCTTTTCATTTTCTTTTAAAGTGCTATCTTCTTGATACTGAACAACATAAGGAATCTTCTTTTTCCCCTCAACTATTTTCTGATAAAGACAAGACACATCATCTTTGGTAGCTTCACTATCATAATTTTTAGCTTTTTTATCAGTGCAACCATATACATCTGCTGGAACACTAGGTGTACTAGGAGTACAAGTACAACTTGGACTATATGTTCCATCCGCACATACTTGTCTACCACTAGGCGAACATCCAACTACACCACCATGACTGGAGCAACACCCTCTTCCAGCATATACATCCGTTACTAGCAACAAACACAATATTAACAAAAATACTAATTTTTTCTTCATAACTCTTAAAAAATAGTAAAAACTATCAAGTCTTTACTAGCCCTTCATTATGACCATTATAACATGGCATTTCTAACTAAGCAAATAAATTAACACCGTAAAGCCTATATATGTAATCTTCTTTCAAGCTCATTTCGCATTTGTCTATAATTAAAAATGGCAAAAAATAGCAACGCAAAAATACTAAATATAACACATATCATTGATGGCCACTCTACTGTAACCATATTTTTAATAACAAAATAAAGAGGAATAATACCAATTAAAAAATTAAGATATATATATACTACATAATCACGAAATATATTCTTTAAAAATATTCCTAAAAAAAGCAATACCGACATGTAGGCGATTGACAAAAATGGCAATACATATGTTATACTCCAAGCATAAAATCCCGTCAAATAATCCCATATGACAGATCCCACTAATATACCAATTACCTCTGCAAACATCATCCTTATAATATGATGTCTACCTTTAATACCAATTATAAAAGTTACCCAAAAAGACATTATTCCTGCTATTACAAACCATGCCCATCCTATCTTCCCACTAATCAAATAATTTACTATTGTACAAATAATACTACTTAAAAAAGATATAAATAAAAGTACTTTTATAAATAATTTGTGTTTAATATACACGGTAGGAACATAAGGGAATATTGCATCATCTTCATTTCCCTCTAACTGACTATAACATAATGGACACCTAGATGATGTAGTATTAACCGAAACATTACACTTATAACACCAACGCATTCTAATCATCTCCCACTTTATTACTATTAATAATAACAGATATGCCATTATTAGTTAGCTCTTCAAAAAAACACTTTTGAATTTCAGCATTAACAAAATGTGAAGTAAAGGATAAAACCATGTTATCCAAGTAAGAACACATACACATTTGAATAGTATTAGTACTAGCACATACATCAAAAAGTTTAATATACTTTTGTAGTTGATTAGGGATTTCTACTATACCAATATTAGATAATGTCATAGTACTCGCTATTTCATTTTTATAATTAAAATATTTTAAAACAATATCTTTAATAAAAACAGGAACTAGGCGTATCAAAAAAATATTTTCAAAACCAGCCAAGGAATTCATCTGATAACTAATCTTTTCTTTGGCTAAATTTTCTTTAAATTGCCTATCAATTTCTTTAATAATCTTATCTAATTCATCATTATCGTTAGTAAATTGATATTTAACAAATATAGTATTGAAAAAATTCCTAGCTGTATTCGATTTAAAATATTTACGCAAATTAACAGGAATAGTAATAATAACCGGTTTCTGTTTTTCTTTATTGCTCATGTTTTGACCAATACTTTTAATTAATATACTAGTTAGATAAACAGTAACAGTAGTATTGTATTTTTTTGATAAAGCTACTACATCTTTAGTAGACACTACTCCCTCGATAATTTTTAATCGCTCTTCTGAATATTTATTACCTTTAAGAATATAAGCTTTTTCACTTTTAGGAATATCTATTTTATCATTTTTCTGATAATATTTTTCAAAACTATCAGACTCTTTTTCATAAATAGATGTGGTATCTAAAATTATTTTGTCTTTAATATTGTGTTTAATAACTAAATAATTAGTAACTAATGATTTTAAAAAGGCTAAAGTCCCTGTTCCATCAGTTAATGCATGATATACTTCCAAATTAATTCTTTTATTGTAATAAGAAACCCTAAATAGTAACTCTTTATCAAGCTTATCACAAATCGCATGATCTTCCTGGCGAACAATAGGTTTAACGCTGGAAGTTTCTAAATAATACCAAAATAGTCCCTTCTTCAAACTAGCCAAAAAGTACGGATATTCTTCTAAAGTTAGGTCTAATGCATCCTGCAAGGTTTTAGAATCTATTTTTTCATAAAGTTCACAAGCAAAGCGAAATACTTTAGGATTTTCCTTGGTTGAAGTAGGAGGGAATATTTTGGCAGCATTATCTAATTTATACCAATTTTTATCTTTTTTTATCATAATTAACTCCTAAAAAATCAGCTATTTTATCATATGCTTTTAAAGTATATTTTCTCTCTAAAGGATGAGACAAAAATCCATGTCTAGCCCCTTCAAAGTTATAATATGTCACTTTATTAAAATATCTTTTTAATCTAAGATAATAACTTTTACCCTCATCACGTAATGGATCATTATCACAAGTAATAATCAAAGTTTTAGGTTGAAAAAATAAAGATTTTGCCAACAATGGTGCTGCATATGGATTATTTAAATCCTCTTCATTAGTTATATATAAACTGATATACTCTTGCAATTGTTTTTGTGTTAGTAAATAGTCTTGCCCTTTTTCTATAACAGAACGATATTTTGTTCGGTTAGAATAATCCGTTTGTAAAGCTGGGTATAAAAGTATTTGCTGGGTAATTTTAAACTCTTTAGTACACCTTGATTTTAAAGAAATGGCCGCTACTAAATTACCTCCAGCAGAATCGCCAATTAAACATACATCTTTAGAGGAAACACCAAGCTCGCCAATGTTATCCATAATTATTTTAACCACTTCATAACAATCATTAAAACCATTAGGAAAAGGATATTCTGGAGCTAAACGGTAATCAATAGCTATAACAAAACTTTGAGTTCTTTTAGATAGTTCTAAACAAGTGCTAGTATAAGTTCCAATATCACCAGTTACCCAGCCACCACCATGAATAAAAATAAGTAATTTAGTAGCGTTTGGATAATTATTAAATACCCTCGCCTTTATGCTACGTCCTTGCAAAGGGAATATAACATCTTCATAACTTTGACTATTAAAAAAAGAAGGATTAATCACTTTTTGTAAAACTCTTAATAGTTTATAATTCTTTTCAATGCTTATATTTTGATTAGAAATCTCTTTAATTATTTTGGAAGTTAACTTGTTCATCATAAACCTCTCTTACTATTATCATTTATTAGTTTCTGAATAATAATGTATTTCAGCTAACTGCCTACTCACTTCTTCTAACTCATCATTATTCTCTTCATTTAAAATTTCTTCTATTTCAAATAAGAGTGCTGAAAGATTATTATAATTTTTATAATTAATATTGTTACTTTCTAAAACAGCAATTTGATGATCGCTTAATAACATCCCATTTGAGCGTCTTTTAAGAAAATCACTTTCAACTTCTACTTTCTTTAAGGCTTCTTCGACTGTTATATCTACACCATTTACTAACATAAAATCACCAATAACATTATACCATATATCACTTTATCTTAATACCTCAATTGTTTTATCATACCTATTGGCCTTTTTCAATAATTCCTTAATAAATTGGGAATAATTATGGCGGGGTGTTAATAAATAAACATAATTCTTAGTTCTAGTAAGCGCTACATAAAAAAGTCTTCTCTCTTCATTATAGGGATACTTATCGAAATCATTACTTACGAAACGTAGTACTTTTTCGTTTTGAATTTTACAGGGGAAACCTAATATATCATCTACTAAATTAATAATGATAACATTATTTTCTTCTAATCCCTTCGATTTATGAACAGTTAAATAATACAAATTGATTTTATTATCCCACTTACAAATAATCTTACCATTATTATCTATACTAAATTGATTATCTATAACTTTAAAAATATCATTATTATTTCTCCCCAATACTAAAATTGGCTTTTTAGTACTACTATATATTTGATTAACTAATTTTAAAAATTCCCGCTTAATATTATCATAAAAAACGATTTTTATAGGATATATCATTTTTTTATTAGAAAATAGAACTTTCTTGATTTGATAAGGATTTTTCATTACAAAGTCCCCTGCACATTTTATTAATTCTTGACTATTACGATAAGTATTTTCAATCATCATTACCTTAGCATCGTTAAAGTATTTAGTAAAATTAACAAATAAATCAATATCACAACCAGTAAAACGATATATAGATTGAAAGTCATCACCCACTACCATTAATTTGGCTTTAGTACAATCTAAAATACTCTTTACTAATAAAAACCTAATATATGATACATCTTGGTATTCATCAATAATGACATATTTTATGGTTTTATTAAAGCCATGTTTTATAACATAATCGGTTGATTTTAAAATCATATCATCAAAATCAATTTCATTATTTTCTTCTAAATAATTCTGATATGCCAAATAAATATTTATAGCTAACATTAAAAAGATTTTATCATATTGGTAATTAATATTTAAAAAAGTCCTCTTGGCTTTATCCAAAAATTTAGAAAAATCATGTAAAGAATAATTATGGCATTTAAATAAATGGATAAAAGTCGATAAAAGTTTTTCTAACCCTAATATTTTATCTAAATTACTTTTATAAAAAGACAAGTATTGCGTATTTATATTTCCAAAAGTGTTATATTTAAAATATTTCAAGACCGCCTTCATTAACTTGGGGTATTCTAAAATAGAATCATGGAAAAATCTCCAAATAATATTGTCTAATGTATCTTGGGCAGTTATCTCATAACTTCGTTTACCACATTGTAAAATTTCTAAAGCTAACTTATGAAAAGTATAAACAGATATATCTAAGTTAAATTCTTTTTTTATTTTATCCTTTAAACTACTAGCCGAGGCTCTTGTAAAGGATATACATAATATTTCATGTGGCAAAACTTGTTGATATTTTATTAGATAATTTATTTTCCCTAAAATAGTTAATGTTTTACCACTGCCCGCTCCCGCTACTACCAAAAGATGATTACTATCATCTACAATTATCTTTTGTTGAGATGTATCTAATTCATATCCGCAAATCTTGTCATTCATAAAATCACCAAAGTTATTATCACTATTTATAATTTAAAATGCAAATTAACAAAATTGATTTTTCTATGTTGATTTTAGGAGCAATTTTACAAAATAAAAATAACTAAACCAAGTTTAGTTACATAATACTACTACTTTTTAACGCCATTACTTATATTTTTTTTCTAAAACTGCCAAATTAGTATATGTATACCCAACAAATTCATCTTCCATAGTCAGAATGTCGGCTCTTTTTTCTTTATCTAAAGCCCAGGTTCTTAACTCATTCAATTCCTCTTTTGAGCATTCATCAAAATTAATTTTCATAATTAGATTAGTTAAATCTTTTTTCATGTCGTTATGCATTAACTCGACAATATTCATGTTATCCTCCTTTCGTTGCTTTATGATTATAAAATAATTATATGCAAAAAGCAAGGAAAAGTTTCATAGTAATACCTAATTCAAACCCAAGAAAAGAATAGGTCTTTATATGTCTCATTAGACAATTAACTAGAAAAGGTAATAGTTAAAATATTTATAGAATATATGATATTATAAAAATGTTTGTAGCTAAGTAAAAATATTAAAAAAAACATTAAAATATATAAAAAATTAACATGGTGTTTTTATGCAAAATATTTTTTGAATAAATAACCGTGTGACTCTAAGAAACTACCATTATCAATAAGTTTAAGTATTTTGTCTTTATCCATCCATTCTACAGAAGAAACTTCCTCTTTTTGTAATATTAAATCTTCAATTTTTAAATCTTTTTCTAGCAAAAATAAGTTAATTAAACAAGGCCTTTTGGGATTCTTTACTAGGTCTATTTTAATTAAATCATGAGGAACACAAATAACTCCTAATTCTTCCTCTAATTCTCTTATTATTGTAGTAAGACCATCTTCACCATGAACAACATGACCACCAGTAGAAGTATAACATGAATCCTTTTCCTCACTAGTTTTTTGAATTAGGAATTTACCTTCAGAATTTCTAATAAAAACTATACTAAGCATTACATTACCACATTCAACCTTACTTCCTCTTTCAATAGTCTTACCAATTAAAACCCCATCATCACTATATAAATCTAATATTTCCATAACTACCTCCATCATAATTATAATATATACAATTATAATTTCAAAGCTAAACTAACCTATTACACAAGTTATTATTACCATGGCTACAATTTAACGTATATATGAAAAATAGCACAAATCTATGAATAATATTTACTAAAGTGCTTAAGCCATTCCGTATACTTTAAAAAGAAAAATAATAAGACTTTTTACACGCGTTGAAAATAGTAACAAAGGATTTGTAGAATATTAGTAAAATAGGTAAAAACTTACCCGCGATAAAAAAATTATCAAAAAGTTAAAAGCACAAAAAACTCTCACCAAAGTACGAGTTATTATTATAATAGAACGGATGATAAAAGAGGTTTAACCCACTTATCAAAAAAATATCCCCACTCGTTAAATTGATTATATAATAAATTCCGATATTCAATAGCTATAATCTAAATTTGTCTAAAATTATGTTATAATGTTTATTAGTTGAAATGCTTGGAGGTAGTTATGTATTCTATTGAAGAATTAGCAAATTATATTTCATTAGATGAAATTCCAAATGCTTGGAATAATTGTTTTGAAAAAATAAAAAAATCATATAATTCTGATTGGTTGAAAAAATATGACTTCGATTTCATCTTAGATTATTATGAGTTGGATAAGAATTTTAAAAAAAGATTTATAGATGAATTAAATTTACTAAATAATGATAACAAACTTAATTTTATATGCTATATAATGTATTATATTTTATTTATAGCCGATAACAAAAATTATTATAATATATGGTCTTGGAAATCAACATTGAATCTATTTAAAAATAATGGTAGTTATATGATTCCTGTTGTAGCATTATTATGTGGTTATGAATTTCATATAAAAAATATGGAATATAGAAATTTTGATAGAGAGCAAATTGCATTACAAAAATATAATATTAAATTGGTTTGCACGAACGATAAAATAAAATATAGTATAGATGGAATTAGATTTAGTCAAATGATGTGGGGATCATATTTTATGAAAGGTAATTTGCTTCAAATTGGAAGATTGCAATATGAAATTGGTGTTAAAAATTTTGATAAATTAGATAAATACTTTGAAGAAAAACATCATTATATTTATATCCACATTCCAAGAGATAAAGATTTAAATGAAGAAGATGTCAAAGAATCATTATGCTGGGCAGATAAATACATAAAAAAATATTATTCTTACCTAAAAAATGAAAAACTATCATATTATACAAAAACTTGGTTATTAAGCCCTGAAATAAAAGAAATATTATCTAATGATAGTAATATAATAAAATTTCAAAATAAATTTAATATTATAGAATATGAAGAAAATATTAATGATTTTTTGAAATTTGTATTTGGCGTAGTTATAGATAAAGTAGACTATAAGGATTTACCTGAAAAAACAACTTTACAGAAAGGACTAAAAAGAAAACTTCTAAATAATGAAACACTACATTTAGGAGTAGGAATTATAAAAAATATACCATAACAAATGCACTCTAATTGACTATGTCAATTTGCAAGTGCGTTTTTAATTTGACAAATAATAATTTAACTAGTGAATTAAAACAAAAGAAAACTCGCACCAAAGTACAAGTTATTATTATAATGTGGCAATAAGAATATGAGTTTTGCACCCAAGCAGTAAAAGTATTTAAGTAAATACTTGATGAATTAATCATAGCATATTATGATTTTATTTTCAAATTAACAAAGTCTCGGATTTTATTAGGAAATTTACTAGGAAAATACTAGGAAATATAGTATAATGAATTTAGATAATGAGGAAGAAATTGAAAATTACATGTTTGATTTTATTAATTAATAATAGGAGGGGAAAATGAAAGTATCACAAACATATGATTATGAAAAAAATGATCATATTAATAGAGCAAACATAGCACTTATTTGTAGCCAATATTTTGGGATTAAAGATGTTTCACCCAGTTTATACCAAATAGCAGCACCAGTATCAGAATTAGCGTATACAAATAAAGATGGTGAAATAATAAAAAATAGAGATGAAATTGATGAAGCAATTCCTTGGAATGAAAGAAGTATGAGAACTTTTGGAGTAGTTTATAGTTATGAGTCAACTGCAAGTTTTATTGGTATGGATGGTAGGACATATGTTGTTCCAAACGATCAGCCAGTTCTTGACCATTTAAAAGAGTGTGGTTATGTAATTGCACCTTATGGGAAAAACTTAGATGGCAATTCTAATAAAGATGATAGTTTAATTTTTGAAGAAAAAAGTGAAGAAGATTTTTTTGGCTTTAGTCAAGTTGTAGTTGATAGAAACCTTCCAAATGAAATTGTAAAAAAGATTGATGAAATGGAAAATGGTAGACAATATTATAAATATAATCAAGCTTATGCAAGGATTGTTAGATTCGGAGGTACCTTAGGCTTAATGACTGCTTCCGAAGAAGAAATACAACAATTATCTTTAAGTGAAAGAAAAGTGGCTAATATATGCACGTATAGTAGAGTTACACAATCACAAAATTTTGAAGATTATGTGCAATTTGCCTTACAACAATATTATCTCAATGACCAAAATTTTATAAATCTTCGCTATGTTGTAAATTTTGGGTGCTAGTTATATAATAGTATAGTCGAGAGTGAATTTAGAAAGGATATCTTTAAT
>CANQGH010000019.1 GCA_947601845.1 uncultured Bacilli bacterium
TTAATTAAAGATGGTGATGTAAAATTTTCGAGTATTTCTAAATTATCTTTAGTATCTTGATCTATCGAATCACTAAAATTATCATTAGTATAAATGTCTGATTTAATAAAGGAAATAAATTCATTTAATGTCATTTTATTATTAGCATCTTTATTATAATAATTGTAATAAATAAGTTTTATTAGATACTCTTCTATTTGGGTATCTTGACCTAAATCTGCAAACTTTTTATTTAATTCATTGTATGCCAATTTTTCATTAATAGTATTTGAATAACATAATGCTTGGTCTATGTTTTCGTCTTGCTCTAGTTTTTTACAATAATCTGTTATTAATTCTTCATATTTATTGTTATATACTATAGCAATTTGATTTGTTGCTGGAAAAACTTTTCCAACTTTATCTTGTTCCGAACCTGTATAAAGTATCCCAATATTTCCTTTTAGAAAATAAGCACCAACAAATAATATAACTATTAAAAACACTTGGACATATCTAGTTTTGTATATAAATTTTCCTAATCCTGTTAAATTAAATTTAGGTGATTTCTTTTGCGTTTTAGCAATCAAATTATCAAAGATTAAAAGTAATGCTGGTAAACAAAAGAAAATACTAATTAAACTTAATAATACACCTTTGGCTAAAACAAATCCTAAATCTTTACCAATGGTAAAACTCATAAATACAAGAGCAACTAAACCTACAATTGTTGTAACTGAACTACTGGATATGGCTTTAAAAGAATGATATAATGCTTCTTTCATAGCATCTATTTTATTACTATGAGTTAATTTTTCTTGCTTATATCGATTAGATAACATAATTGAATAGTCCATAGATAAAGCAAGTTGTAATATAGCAACAATTGAATTTGTTATAGAGGATACACTATCAAACATAATATTAGTGCCTTTATTAATGAATACTGCTATCCCTATAGAAATTAAGTATAGCCATGGTTCAACATAAGAATCACTTAATATGATTAAAATAATCATTGCACAAGCTATTGCTAATATTACAATCCACAATTGTAATATTGGTTTATTTTCATCATATATAGAACCACTCATTCCTGCTGTTCTAAAATTATCTTTAACATAATTATAAACACTCGCGGCAGTTTCAGAATGGTCGTAATCATCTACATTTAAAACATATAAGGTGTATTTATCTTTATTATATTTTTCTGTATTTTCATAATCAACAGAACTTACTCCATCAATACTTTTTAATTTTTTTAAAGTATCTTCCTTTTCACTATCTGACAAACCTTTAAACATAACATTAAGTACCGAAGAATCTTGTTCAGTAAATTCCTCATCCATAATATCTTTGCCAATTTTAGTTTCACTTGATTTAGGAAGATATTTCATTATATCATCATTTATGTTTACCTTAGTAGATAAATACAAACCAAATATTGCTGCTATTATAAAAATTGCTAAAAAGACATATCGTCCTTTTACAATAAAATCTGTTATTTTTCTCATATTTTTCCCTCCGTCTATATAGTTTATCGCTAATATTAATTTAAGCACACAACAATTTATAAAAATCTGTTTATTATCCAACACAAATAATAATATGTTTGTATGTTTATAAAACTTTTTGTTTGATATTTATTTTTTGTTGGAGATATTATATAATAAACCTGAGGCGATTTTATGAAAGAAAAAATTGATTTAAGAGTTGTTAAAACTAATAGGGTTCTGTTTAATGCATTAATTACGCTTATGGAACAAAAAGATTTTGAAAAAATAAAAATTTCCGATATATGTGAAGTAGCTTTAATTAATCGCTCAACATTTTATGCACACTACGAAAACAAATATGATCTTTTATTAGCAATGATTGATAATCTAAAGCAAAACTTAGAAAATGAATTAAAACAAAATAAAGAAGAAAATATTTCTAAAAATTACTTTATAGAATTTTTAAAAATATTAATTAATCATGTTGATGAGAAGAGAACAACTTATAATTCTATATTACAAAATGATAAAAATGGAATTTTAATAGATTTTCTAATTGATGTTAGTAATAGAGATTTAATTAGTAGATTAAAAAATAATAATATAGTTAAATCTAATATTCCACTAGATATAATTACAAAATTTTATTTAGGTGGTATAGTATCCATAGGTATTGATTGGATAAAAAATAAAGATAAATATACAAAAGAAGAATTAATATCATACTTTGATAAATTAATTCCTGATAAAATTTAACCAACTAATTAAAAATGTTCAAGGTAACAAAATCGTCCAATATATTTAAGTTTTCATAAAAATAAAAAGTTAGAACAAAGTTGATAATTTATTCTAACTTTTTTTATTTAAGTAAGTTTTGAAAATTTCATTTTTGATATATTAATTAACACAATAATTCATCAAAGGGAAAATAATAGACATATTTTGCTTTTGACTTTAATTTATCAAATGAAATTAGCTAAGGCACCAATAATATTGTTAAATAATTGAAACACACTTCTTATAATCTTGGAAAGTTTTCTGAGTTGAAAGCCAATTATTGTGTTAATTAAAGGTATTAATAATCCTATGAAAGCATAAAAAGAGAACTAAACTTAGTTCTCTTCGCAATGCATTTATCAGTAGTTTTGGTTATTACCAACACTACTTGACATTTAATCAATATATTATAAATCGCTATATATAGCGAACGCTAGTTCTGGCAGGGAATGAGAGAATCGAACTCCCAACAGTGGTTTTGGAGACCATTATTATACCATTTAACTAATTCCCTATAATTTGTTTCATGAAACGAGTTTATTATATCAAACTTTATCATGTTAATCAATATATAAAAAGAAATATATCTAATTTACTCTTTATAATAAGTATGTGTATGAGTGCACAGTTTGTTTTTTTAGAAAAGTATTATATCTAATCATAATTACTTAATAACACAAACGTATTTTCAACATAATTTATTATAGGTGATATTATGGCTATTGTAGCATATACAAATAAAGAAGTGGACTTATTAGCAAGACTTATGAGAGCGGAAGCAGTTGGTGAAGGTGCATTAGGTATGCTTATGGTAGGTAATGTAGCAATTAATAGAGTTTTAGCTAATTGTTTAACTTTTAAAGATATTTCATCCATTACACAAATGATTTACCAAAATCCTGGAGGGTTTTGTTAGTTAGTACAATAGAGGAGTTGTACTATGAACTGTAAATATTCAAAACAAAAACTAAATAAAAAAGTAGAATGTAAAAAACTACATAAAATTATTGGATACAATGATTGTGCAAATTGTAGTTTAAAAGAATATAAAGTGCACAATAAAGTGCAAACTATTGTGCAAAAATCAAATAAACTTACTAAATTAGAAAGAAACAGAGAAAGTCTTTTTACTAATGATATGGAACATTGTATCATTTGTGGTAAAAGTCCTGTAAATAAACATGAAATTTTTGGAGGGAGAAATAGAATTAACTCTATAAAATACAAGTTAGTAATACCGTTATGCGTTTGTAATCATCATAATCAGATTAAGTGCAAAGGCATACATTTTGACAAAAAGTTGAGAGATGAATGGCAAAAAAAAGGACAAGTCATATTTGAAGAGACTTATCCTGATTTGAAGTTTGTAGATATCTTTAAAAAAAATTATTTATGACAAGTCATCATTATTTTTTTGGATGAATTGAAAAATATAAAACAATATCTTCTGCAATTGCTTCTGCTTCTTTCAAAGATAGTTCAACTTCTTTCTCTGTAGAAATATACATTGGATTTTTATTACTATCTAATAAAGGTCTATTTTTTATTTGTTGAAGATTTATTTTTCTCGAAATCATATTTCCGAAGGTGTATGAAAAATTTAATGTATGATCTTTGTTGGGTTCAAGAATAACATATTGCCCATTTTCTTTTATCTTTGTTTCGAACAAATTGGATAAAACTTCTTCTGCCTCTTTCAAATTTTTTACGGGAATATTATTGTCTTTATCCTTGTATATTGTAGATAATGTTCTTACATCTATAGTTCCATCGCTATATAGTCTTCTTACAACACATAACCTTGTTGATTTTACTTTTTTGCCGGAAAAATCCCCTAATTCTTCTAACCAAATTAATTGACCTGTACTATATTGCATATTCTACCTCTTTTCATTAAAGCATATTATAAATATTTATAATATGGATTATCACTCGTTATTTCTTTTGATTCAATATCAGTGCTTCTCTTAATGTTATCTAGGTATTGTGGAATTAAAGACTTATCAATTGAAGATAACTTATTAATATTTTCTTTAATTTTTTTAACATCAATAACATTCTTAATCTTCTTTTCTTTAGCTGTCATAAAATCCCTCCATTCCCCTATTATCAACTACACTATATCACAAAAAATAAGCTAGTGCAATTGCTTTCGGCTTAGTATAATAGCATTATTTACGTTTTTTGTCAATTCAACCCTCTAATATATAATATGCTTTTTTTAATCTGTTATGCAAAGGTAAAAACGCCTCATCAATTTAATTATTACCTTTTTATATACGTTTTCCTTATAATTTAGATTTTTTGTATTTAACAAACTAAAATTTTTTCAAAAACTCTTGACTGACTGACTGACTTATGATACAATTGATTTGTAAGTTGTGGAGGAAAAGATATGAAAATCAAAGATTTTAAAATTAAACCTTGGTTTGACAAAAATGTTAAGGATTGGCAATGGGCAGTTCTATGTTACGAATGTGATTTAGAAATTGTTGATGAAACTGAAAAAGCTGTAAAAATAAATGTTAGACCACACGACTTTTTCTTAGAATCAAAAAAGCCTGAAGGTTACGATATGTGGTTTCCAAAGTCAGCAATTATTATTATGGAGGATTAAAAAATGAGAACAAAAGAATGGTTAAAAAAACAAAGAGAATTAAATAATATTTCGCAAAAACTTCTAGCAGAAAAAATAGGCCTATCGCCTTTCACAATTATGCAAATAGAACAGGGCTTGCGTTCTGGCTCTAATTCGACATGGGAAAAGATTGAAAAATATTTTAATGATGGTATTGAAAGCAAAGAAGAGTTAAAATATCTAGTTTCTTTCGGATTTATTGATCAAGATGCTTTTATTTCTGAAACAAAAGAAGAATTTAGTAATTATAATGATGCGAATTATTTTTACGAAAATGAAAAAGCAAATATAACTGATAGTTCTACTTATAAAACTATTAGTTTAGATGAACTCATTTGTGAAAATGGCGAGATTGTAGAAATTAATAATCTTAAAGAATACACTTATAAACAATAAACATGCTAACAAAAGCCGAAAAAAGTAAAAGGTATAGACAAAGATTAAAGTCAGCTCGCCCAGATGAATATCAACATTATTTAGAATATATATCTAATTGGAAAAAAGAAAATCCGGAGTTACATAAAAAATACCAAAAAAAATATCGTTCGACAGAGCATTATAAACAATTAAAAAAAGAGCAAAACAAACGCTATTACGAAAGAGTAAAAGCAAAAAAAGAGGTAAGGATATAAATGTCCTTACCTCTTAAATATTTTATTAAACAACTTTTTAATTAATTCAATTATTTGTTTGATGATGCTGAATACATCGTCTTTTTCACCCGTATTCCCATCATTTTCGTTAATTTCGTACTCAACTGGTGTAACTGGACTATCTTCTTCTTTTGGCTCGTTATCGTCCGTTTTTGGCGGGTCTACAGGTTTGTCTTGTTTTGGCTCTTCTTTTTTAGGATTAGAATAATCTATAAATGCTAATTTACCATGTTTAACCCAACCTCTTTGATAATAACCTTCCACATAATGACCAGGTATCGTAGTTATTTCAATACCACCACCAAATTTAGGCGTGCATTCAATTGAAAAGCCATCTCCAATATAAATGCCACAATGACCAGGCATCCATAAATATTCGCCTATATCTATTTTAGAAAAGTCCGTTGATAAGTTGCTAACATAGTCTAGCATTTGCTCTTCGTTTATGTCAGGCACCCAGTTTGAGGCATATATTGCCCCTCCGTTAGGTTTATTTAAATCTCCCGTCCAACCCCACAAAAGACCTTTTATCATGCAGATGCAATCAAAATACCATAAGTCTCCATCGCGGACTTGACCCCAACAGCCATTGCGATATTTGGTTCTATGTCTCCCCATGTCCTTTAGTCTATTAACAAATTCTTTTTTAGTAAAAATATACGCCATCTTATTTACCCTCCAATTCGTTTGAAAAACTATCTAATAATTCTTCAACTTTTTGCCTTAATTTTTTTGGAACAGGTAAACCACACAAAACCATATTTTTCAAAATGCTCGTGCATTCATAAAGTATAAACAATATTCCGAAAATACCAGCTAGCCCTATACTAGGAAAATATGACTGCATTTCTTTAGGGATAAACCCTAAAAAATTAATGTTTAGCACTTTGTCTGCTATAAGCAAAAACATAACAGAACCTACCATCGCCACTTTTCTTAAAGCCCCATTTATGCCTACAGTGCTATTCCAACGCTTTTCTTTAATTGCCCTTATACTTCCTAAAAAAATATCAAGTATTATTGCTATTCCAAAGCATAAAATTAAATTATTATTCATTATCTCTCTTATTATGTCTCTCATAATATCAACTCCTTCTTTTATTTTTCATACAACACATATACTTTCAAATTAGTAAACGAATAACTGGTCGCTACATAAAAATGGTTCTCGGCATTTATTTGAAGTGAGAAGTAGCCGGATGTAGCGTTTGAGTTATAGCCTAAAGCGATCATGCTACCATCAGAACTAATTCCTAGTGCAGAAATACAAACAATTTTTTCTTTTTCAAGTCCAATTTCAACATCACTGAAAATTTTATTACCAGCAACCTCTCCAAGTTCGAATATTTTTACATCGTATTTGTCCTTTGGTATATCATTTAACGTGGCTACTTTTACTTTATTTTCCCTGTTTTCGTCGGCTATAAATACATCACAATTAAACTGTACATCATGCTCTCCTTCGTCCCACAAAGGTACTCCATTGTGCACATCTTTATTGTCTTCATCTTCTGTCAATAAATCTGAAACTAACAAATACATAACATCTGATTCTTTGTAGTCGATTACGTTCTCTAATATCAAATTATCGATTTTTATTAAATTATTTTCGGCATCAATTGTATAATCGCTTGATTGTAATGTCTTTATCTCACCACTTTTACCACGCCTATATGAAATGGTTGGAACATTTGGCGTTTTATTGAAATTAACTTGTCTGTAAGTAATTGATGCATTTAGCACTATGTTTGAACTAGTCATCGAATATCTTTCAAAGTCTACATTGTTTATCTTGATGGGTTGATACTCGATTATATTTTTTGTATATTTTTCGTTCGAAGGAATGCCACGACTATCAGTAACGGTTACATCAAAGATATTGCTTAATGCTGTAAATGTTTGTTCGTAAGGCTCTTTAACTAAAGTTGTTAGTATAGAATTATGTAATATTTGTACTTGAGTAATAGATGCTTGTTTGTGGGCTGTAGGCAAGACTGTTACTTCTACTTTAGAAGCATTTTGTACAATCGTATCTGCAGATGTTCCTAAAACAGATACAACTTTACTATTCGTTTCTGTAAAAGTCGTTTTTATTGTTGGAGGCTGGATTAAGATACAAGCTGATACCATTGTTTCAGTCTCGCCGAATTTAGATCCATCTTTATAAGTTTCTACTGTGCAATAAAACCTAAAGAATGATGTTGTTTGTAATGCTCCGTATATCTTCTTCAATTCATCTTCTGTTAGCGTAATAGAAGAGGCGTTAAAGCTTTCTCGCTCCCCCAACTGTATTCTATCTGAATCATCTGAGACCTCAATAGACAATTTTAGGCTAATTAAGTCTTCTTCGTTATATTTTGTTAATTCAACTGGTATAGCCACTCCTACATTTTCTTCCGCATCAACAGTAACAAGTTGTCCATTGTTAATTTTAATAAATGCTAATGTTTTGACTATATCAAGTTCGAATTCATAGTTTGGGCTATCAAAACCTGATGTAATCGCATTATTAATATTGATTTGGCATTTAGTTTTACCATCGATTTTATCGAAAGAAAACAAGTCACTTTCAGCCTCCCAATACGCACCATTAGAAAACGCATTATATGTTGTACCTTTTAAAGTTTTAGTCACGTTGTAATTAGGATTACTATCAACATTTATTCTAAATTGTACATTAACTTGGTCTTGATAAGTTCCTGTACCACCACCAGTAGTGTTAACGTATCTCATTCTTGCTTTAAGCCTATAAAACATCTTATTAGCATCTCTGTAACTCTTATAATAGTAATCAGCCCAGAACTGAGAGTAGCTACCAAAAGAGTTTATCAATCTGCTAGTTATAAATTTATATTCATCGTTCATCTCTATCACCTATCCATTATAAAAATGTCCTGTTCTCTTCTCGCCTTCATCTGTTGTAAATTTTTCTGTTCTGTGATAACCTGCAGTAAAATAATTAGTGACTAATAAGTTGTCCATTTGAGCTTTAGATTTTTTCTCAGCCTCATCATATCCGAAAAAAGCTAAATACTTACCTGTAGCAGAGTTTTCTTTAATTGCAAAAACGTTATTTCCCATTAAACTAGCAACTTTGGATACATTAGTTGCAACATTAATACCTTGAACATTAATATCAACTAGTGTATTCTTTAATTTTGTTACACCATTTTCTAAAGTCTCATTGATAATTTCTAATTGTGCGTTTGTGCTAGTAATCGTTTGTTCAACTTGATTTTTTACCTCGGCAATACTTTGACCATTTTCATCGACCAATGTTTTAACCTCTTCAACAGAATTTTTAATCGAGTCAGCTGAAAGTTGTATTCTTGTATCTGTTTCAACGCGATTATAATAATCGTTCATGTCTTCTTTGCTCTGATAAACATCTTGTATGTCATTCTGCCTAACGTAACGACAATACATTTCCGTTTCTAAATCGGATAACAACGTAATATAATTCGTGCCTTTAAAAGTGCCTAGTTCATATTCTCCTAAATCAATATTCTGCTCTTCCTCTAGCAAATATTGAATTTTAACTGGATTACCTTCTTCGTATCTCTCTTTTAGCCATTGTCTATATTGTTCGTTAGTTGTGTATTCTTCTGGTAATTGAAGGTAAAAATAACCATTGATGGTAAAAGCTGTACCAACCTTGTAACCCGTTAAACCATATTTAAAGTAATTAGATATTATTGGTTGTCTTGAAGTTGCTTTAGTAGAATCTGCAATAGCAAATCTTCCTCGAATAAACGAAGATTGAGTATTAACTTCGACATTTACACTTTCATCGCCTGTGCAAATATACTCGCCAATTCTTTTGGTTAAAATGGCTTTATTGTCTTTTATGTTTATCTCATCTTTAACGCTATCTAACAAACATAACTCATAACTACCTACAACATGATTTTGATCATATTTATTTAGATCTATATTTACTGTTTCGCTTTTATAAGGTTGATAATTAAATGTTTCTGGTGTTATAGATAAGTCTTCTAAAACAGATATTCTAAATGTTATAGAGCTTCTGCTGCCTGCAAGTGCAGTTATAATAGTTCGTAAGCCAGTTCTATTATTACTTATAAAATTTTCTTTTGTAGTTAATATATTATTTAAGACCTTGTATTCGGTTCCTAAATCATTAAATTTAACAGCCCATTCCCTAGAAAATTGACCATCATTAGATGATAATTGGCTAGTCGTAACCGCTATATAATCTGCTTTCGAACTTGAACTAGCTCCTTTTGTTTCTAAGAAAATATTGTATTGTGTATTTTCCTTTAAGTCTAAATTATCAGTAAAATAATTGATCCATCGATTAGCACCACCATTAGAATTATCATAAGTTACAGTTATCCATCCATCATCATCAACGATAACATCAGCATTAACATTAGTAGTGTCTTTATAATTATATGAATTCTTACCAGTTACTTTTAAAGGCAACCAAGTCCCGTATGGAACGCACCGTTTTTGTTTATTTCCTTTTACTACAGTTAAATCAGTAATTGTTATAGTTGCTGTTTCTGGGGCATCGTTACTGATATAAGCATATATTCTGTTTGCAGACTGCGTAATAGTTCTTATATAACTAGTTGTAGATGTGCCATTATAAATATTCGGTAAAGCTCCTACACTTGCATCATCACCATGAAAAGCCCAACCCATGCTGATTGACTGTGAAGTTAAACCATTCATATCTTTTACTTTCCATAAAACGGTATAATCGCCTGGTTCTAGTGGCTCATCGAAATATAAATCAATTGTTCTTTGATTATTTTTAGTTAATGTAAATTCATTTGTAGGCATTAAATTTGTTATACCTTTTACGTTTTGAATTTTGCTAGGAAACTCTGGTGAAGGACTTGCTCCGTATGATTCATAAGTATAATCTTTATTGGTCCAGTCTCCTTCTAAAACAGATACTCTAAGTTCAAAGCTAAATTTATCACCTGCGCGAAGTCCGACAAAGTTACGTAGAGCCATGTGATCGTTTGGTAATTCATCATATGTTGTACATAACAACTTTTTCAACCCTGTTTCAATATCAGATGAAGTATATGTAATACTTTTATCAAATATAAGGTCTGTAGCAGCTGCTGTTTTACCAATAAATAAACCTTCAGATAGTGCAGTTATATTAATGTTTCTAAACTCGCATACTATTGTATATTTAGTTGATGGTTTTAAATTAGGTATTTTATCTGCATTTATAAATGTATTTATATATTTTGCACCACTTTCAGTAAATCCTGTCATATCGCACTCAAACTTAATCCAATTATCTTCCAATGGAGTAGCTTTATAAAAATATGTATCTGAATTAATGTCTGTTATATCCCTAAAATAACTTCTTTCATCTTTTTCAAATGACATTAATTGATTTATGCCTTCACGAGAATCTTGCTTGGTATTACCATCAATCCTTAAATCCAATACATTCATTCCAGCGCTGTCTTTTAAAACTAACTCGTTCCCTTGCGCTTCATCTGTAATCTTTAATCCTTGTGTAATGGTCTCAGTCGTTTGCACTCTAGCATCGATATTATCTAGGCCTAATTTTAATTCAACATCAGTTTCTTGAAGTTTAGTAATAGAATTAGAATTTTCTTTTGACCTATCATTAGCTTCATTTGCTGTAGTCTGTGCTTGTTCTGCTGACTTTTGAGCCTTTTCGGCTAAAGCTTGAACTGCTGATAGTTCGTTGTCTGTTAGTTCTATCCATTGCCAAGTTCCGTTAACTTTATCAAAACGGTATGACTTACCTTGTTTTAACTCACCTTCGACATCTTCAATAACCGTATAAATATCGGCTCTGTGATTGTTCTTATCATTTTCTGTAGTCCATTCATTTGCGGGATAATTATTAACTGTAGGTATTTCTGCACCGTTCCAAAATTGGATAGCGCCATCGATTTGGTCTTGTAAGTTCTCTATTGATTTAATATATTCGTTATCTTTAAAATCATCAAAACTTGCTGATACACCATCTATTTTTTTATCTAAATTGCTAACATTCTCGTTTGTTTTGCTTAAATTGGAGTTTGTTGTATTTAAGTTATCTTGTAACTCTGTTACATTTTTATTTGTTGTGTTGAGTTCTATCCTGTATTCTTTCGCTGTCTGTTGCACCTCGGATATGCTCTGACTTAATAGGCCGATTTTTTCACTTTCTTGGTTCAATAGTTCTGTTGTTTGAGTAATCTTTATTGAATGCTCATCAACACTATTTTTTATTTCCAAGACGCTACCGCTTAATACTTTTAAATCATCATCTACGCGATTAGCAACAGTATCATCTGTATATTTAACAGCTTTTATCCAATCATTATCTTTAAAAAGTCCTGCAGCCACTGATAGTTGACATCTATATAACTCTTCATCCTTTATCCACAAGTCTCCAACATCATAGGGCGGCGTAGGTTGTGTTATAAAAACTCTCCTTTTTGAATCAGCAGTATCTTTGGCTGAATTTGCGAGTGCTAATGATTCTGCAATATCAGAATCTTTTAATTGTACCCATGAATAAATACTGTCAGCTAATGAAAATCTATACGCGTAACCAGTGCTTTGGTCATAATATAAATCACCTAAATGATTGTTTTTATCTGCTTCTGTTTCCCATTTGTTTGCTGGATCATTCTCTAAAGATGGAATACCATTTAAAAACCAGGTAGTGATATTTCCATCTACCTGGTCTTGTAAATTAGTTAAATCTTTAGTTATTGCATTTACGAAAGAGTTAAGTTCATTTTCAACTTTTGTAAGATTTTGACTTTGTGTTTCATAATTACGTTTTAAGATGACTATACTTTGAAAATCATATTTTCTTTCTAAATCTGCTGCTGAACGGACTAGATTATTATCTTGTTTCATTATGAATACACCCTCCCATTTTTAATAGTAAACCCTAATTTTTTTAATATTACTTCTTTGTCTTGAACAGATAATTTCTGCGAATTTATATAATTAATTATTTGCTCATCATAGTTAGTAAAAGATGAATAATATGATTTTATAAACATTGCTTTTTTAACTATTGATAAAGGTAAAGAGTTAATATACTTTATTGTTGCAGTTTTTTTATCGCTACTCTTGTCTCTTATTTCTTCCAATTCTTTTGCATAATCATTGTATTTGTCATATGTAGTTATCCGTGTCATTAAGGCGTATTTTTCCGGATAATTATACGAATAATCTATTTCTTCCTTATTTAAATAATAATTAGACACACTACCACCATCATCAGTGTACATATTAATTTTGTTATATTGATTACTCATTGGAACATTTAAAATATCCTCTCTTGCTTTATTGTATGAATAATTAACTATGTCATTAATGATAGAAGATTTGTCTATATCAGATAATTGTTTATATTTATCAGAATCTAACAAATCGCTAACACTACTTTCTATTATTTCACCAGATATTTTTTGATATTCTGATCTTTCCTTAGAAGATAATGTTATCTTCTCTCCATCTTGATTTACATAATATGGTGCAACTCTTGGCATTATTGTTGCATCGCCAGTCTTTTTATACAATCTATAAATCTCTTTTGCACTTTTACTAATATTTTCAGTATTAACATTTGCAGGATTTAAGAATACATTAAATATATTATTCTTACCTCCATATTTTTTAATATCTCTACCTAAAGTATCTTTAGTTGGTGCTAATGTCTTACTAACAAAAGGTATTTTTGCTTTAACACTATTTATTGCACTTTCAAGTGGCTTGCCATATTCAAAAGTTGTTCTTTGAGTACCATCTACCATATCAGCTATTTGTTTTGAAAAAGTTGGAATTGCTCGTGAAGGTAATTCTAACATTTCATTTATCATTCCTGAAACAACACCATCATTGTCGTTTAAAACATCATTAAGACTTTGTAAAAATGATTGTTCCAACAAAATACTTCCTGCACTATCTAGCGAACTTAATATTGCCTCTTGCAATGCCTGTCCTTTATTGTTTTTAGAATTAACTATATTAGTCATAATTGATAAAGGTGCTGCTATTGGTTGTGCCCAATCATAAGTAAAAGATTTATTTCCTATTTTAATTGAATATGAGCTAATTCCAAGAGTGTTTTTTAGAAAATTGGCAACATCTTTATCATCATCACTTTTACCGCTTGCTATTCCAGCTTTAGCAAGTGCATAACCTAAAACATATAACATACTACCAGCTGTTGCTTTTCCTAAATCTTGAACAAATTTATGTTGCATTTGTGCAGTATATTGTCCATTGCTTAAACTTCTATTTAATTTAATTCCATCATTAATTGTTTGCACTAATCCCAAAGGTGAATAATCGACAATAGCTTTAGTCAAATTAGCTGGGGTTTTAGCAAAAGGTATTAAAACATCTCCTAATCCATAGCTTTTTGTTCCTAGAAGCTTATTTATGCCTCTTCGAGCATTCAATACAAATCTCGTATAATTGTTGTTATCATTCCACGTCCTTTGTAAAGATTCAGCCCTTGCAATATCAATCATGTCTTGTGTAACCTCTGTTGTGTTATTTAATACCATTTGATTTCTTAAAGAGTTCTCAAATGCTGCCTGGCTAAATATTCTATCACCAGCATCCATTACATAATTCAACAATCCATCAATACGATTAAGGCTTTTACCTATTACTGTTTTCTCGTTAAATGATTTACCTTCGCCAATTTCAAAACGGTTTCCTTGCATATCCTTTGTATTGATACCTTTTCGATAATCGTTAGTGGCTTGATATGCTCCTTCTTTCATTCCTTTTAAAATAGCTTTTATATTGGTTCTACCAGTAGTTCTAACACCTGTCTTTTTTGCAATTATCTTATCTGCATAGCTAGAAAATAAATCGCCAAAAGAATTGACTGGCATTATTATTGCATTACCAACAACATTTCTTACTTGCGTTTTAGGATTAAATAACATTGATATACGCATCCAAGATTTAATTGCTTTTCCTTTTTCCGATGGAAGTTTATCTGTCATTAACTTTTGAATTTCAGCAAGTTTAACTCGCTTATCATATCCATCTTCCAATTTTGATACTTCTTTCATATTATCCATAATAAACTGGACTTCATCAGGAGTTAGATCAAAATCTTTTTTATATTTATCAACCCATTCTTGAGTTTTATTAACTCTCATCTTTTCCCAAGCTTCTTGTAACTCACTTTGAGCATATTTAACCATACCTTCAGGAGTCATACGTTCCATAATATTAAAAGCCTGTACTGTCTGACCAGCAATACTTCCAATTCTTCGCATAGTCTTGGCAATTTCTACCATACTATCATAATCACCATTATCAGAATATTGTTTCATTAATATCCAACCTTCTGCTACATCTGTGGCAGTTGGATTTTGCTTCATTTTTCCGTTTTCATCTGGAGTAAATCTATTTTGCCAACTTAAAGTTTCAGCTAACCCTCCATTATTAATTTTTTCAAAAGCTTTGTCTAAACTTTCCTTGTTAGTTACTTTATCATAGTATTTAATTTCGTCACTATCAAGAATAGTTTGTTTTTGTTTCTCATTCAACATATTAACTTTATTTTCGATATTAGAGGCAAACTTACTATCTCCATCTCCGACCATATTTCTATTTATTGTAGGGAGAATTGGGGTTGTATCGGCATCACTTTTTGATATTTGAGATATTTCATTTGGATTCATAATTTTAGTTGCCTTAATATCTTTATATGTTGGCATTTTGGTATTATTTTTTCCTTTTTGTTGCATATTATATTGTGATGATAATGGTGCAATTTGACTTTTTGAATCAGTTATGGTATCATTATCAACAGATGTGGAAGAGATATCACTATGTTGCGTTTCGGACGTTGAGCTAGGGTTAGTAATATCATTAGCTAAAGTAGAAGGTTTCTTCCACATTGTTTTTATTTGTAATGTATTGCTTTTATCAGGTACAACTTCAACTACATAAGTAACATTGTCGTTGTATCTTTTTATATATCTAACTGTTTGTCCGTTTTTATTATTTGTACCTTTTATAATATTTGATGGATTTGATATTATATCAGGTATATTTTTTATGTCTTGTTTTGTTATTGCAATTTGACCTTTAGCTCTCTCACTTATTTCATTCCCGTGTTGTTTTAACATATGTCTAATATCATTATCACTTAAAACATGTGTTCTTTTACTAACATCAATACCTATTAATGATTTTATTTTTGTTGCAACAGTTGAAGTTACTTTTCCTAAATAACTTTTATTGTTTGATTGACTATTATTCAACGCATTATCTATTTGAATATCCAATCTTAAAGGTAAATTCGTTATATCATTGTTTTTTGATAAAACATCGTTGCTGTTCTGATTCGATTGTAAATTTGAAATATTACTATTTTTACTTTCTATATCTTCTCTAATTGGTAAATTAACATTTTTATTATTAGAATCGATTTGCTCATCTTCCACTAAATCTTGAACAGTTATCTTTTTTCCATTGTCAATCTCTTGTATCATTTCATTTATAACGTCAATTTTAGCTTGATCAGTAGTGTTTGCCTTTTCGTTTTCTAATTCTTCTCTAAAAATACTAGTTACATCTTTATTTTGGCTATTTCCATTCGCAAAACTTAATGCACCTCCACTAGCTGCACCAACTGCAGCCGAATATAATGCATCACTTAATATATCAGTATCAAAAAAAGCAGACAAAGATGAAGTGGGATTTTGTCCTGATATACTAAGTTTATTTAAATTATCAATAAAAATTGGCAAAGATGTAACTGGATTTTTTCCTTCTAATACAATAAGTTTATTTAAATTTTCCAAATATTCTTGGATAAATTCTTCTGTTCCTTCACTTCCAGCATTTGCCAAAATATTAGCAACCGTTTTGTTGCCAATTAATTTATTAAACCCCTTATTAAGGGCTTCTTCTAATCCTGACGATGTTCCTCCTGTTAATCCCTTTGTAGCACTACCTAAAAATTTCCCTGTTAAATATTCCATACCTGTACTAATTGTTGAATATATCAAAGCTTTTCCACTGTCATATCCTTGACTTTTAACATTCTCTACATTATCTAAAAACATATCGGACCAATATAGTGCAGTACCAGAACCAGGAACCAATGCATTCATTCCCGTAGATGCTAATATTTTTGATGAATTATATGTAACATCACCTAAAAATCTACCTATACCTGTATTATAATCTTCACGCACTTTTTCTTGCTTTAATTGGTTATATGTAGGTAAATGTACTTTATTACCATTTTCATCAGTATATATATTGGATCCAGCTGTAAACATGCTACCCATATCTGTTAATGCTCTTGTAACATTTCCTCCTGTTTTATCCCAAAAGGTGGTTTTTTCATTATTGACTTTCTCTTGATTATATTGATATTGAGCCAATTTTAAATCGTTTAACGCTTGATTTACTTGCTGCGAAGTATCTTTAGTATTTTCTCTTACAGCTTTGAAAATAGAAGCCGTGTCTTTTTGAACATCTAAATTTTTCCTGTCTTTCTTCAGACTGTCCGCTGATAATCTTTCATCAGGTTTGAAAGAGGCTAGAGGATTCAACGAATTGTATCCCCTAGCATTTAGTTCTTTTTTCAATTGCTCATTATTATTTTGAATAGATTCATCTATTGCCTTCTGGTAAGTATTTCTTTTTTGAATCAAATTTTCTTTAGCCGATTTTTCATTATTGTTATAAGAATCACTCATTAAGCTAATTTTACCATCCGAATCTATTATATAATTTTTACCTTTATTTCTTTTGTTGGTGGAAATACCACCATTATTATCTATAAAATAATTAGCCATACTACCACCTATTTAAAGGAAAGATATTTGTTGACTCTTCCATCCCAATACCATTTTGTGCCATCCTCTGCTACCCAAACGTTCTGCGTAACAGTTTGTTTTTGACCTGCTAATGTCTGAGTATTAAAAGTGACTGTATCTCCACTTTTCTTTAATTTTCCATGTCCACTGATACCTTTTGGTTGATAACCAGCATCTCCAAAAGCTCCGTACTTCTTAACATCTGGATTTAAGTCTCCTTTATAATAAGGTGTATTTACTTCGTAACTCTCTGTTAGCGTAGTGCCACTTCCACTATTACCTAATTGTGCCCACCTAATAGAATTGTCTATAGAACTTTGTTGCTTTTGATACTCTAATTGCTCACGCTGTAGTTTCATTTCTTCTTCCCATTGCCTGATTGCTTCTTTTTGTTGATTTTCTCTCTCTATTCTATCTAAAACATCTTGTTCTCTATTGTAATAATTATTATTGATTTCATTTTCCCAAGACAACTTATTTTGAGTTTGTGTATCTTTATAATTAAATCCTTCCAACGCTATATCTAATTTCTGTTGTAAAGTTTGCAATGCATTTTGTGCTAATGTTGCGTTATTTGCCATAATTGCTTCTTTTATCGCATTGTCGAACTCTAATTTAATATTGTTTAAGCTTTCTCTTGCAGTAGCAACTCTATTTTGATAAGTATTATACATATCTACTTTTGAGCTTTCTGCATATCCGCTATTAGAAAGGCCATTCGCAGCAACATTTTCTCTACTTACACCATATTTATCAACTTCTTTTTGATAATCAACATAACTAGCGCGTGCTTCTTTTTGATAACTATCCTCTGCTTTCTGCTTTTCCTGGTTATAAAGATCCTGTTGATATTGTAAGTTTTGATTAGCAATATCCTTTTGAGTTTGTTCCCATTGATCTACTAACCCTTGTTGCTGTTGGGTGAATTGATTCCTTTCTTCTATCAATCTATCATAAGTATCATTATATTTATCTAACTCATCTTGTTTTTCTGCATGCAAGTTTTGCAATCTTTCGTCTTCTTCATTCATTAATATTCAACCTCCTAACGTTTGATATATCCACCAACAAAACTTTCTAAAGTATATGAACTAAGGGAAAATGATGTTAAAGAACTAAACTTCATTTGTAACCTTTTCCATTTTTTCTTCTTAATTCTATAAACTATATATCCTTTTGTATTGTCATATTGAGCTATTTTTTCAAAATCGTTATCATCTGTTTTGACTTCTACGATTATATTGTTTCCACTCGTTTCTGCAGTTCCTCCACGTTTATTTGTTGTCTTTTGAAAATGAGGATACTTGAAATCATCGTTTTTAGTGGTCCAATGGGATTCAACATTATCACTGACTTTGGTCAATGAATAAATTGAATCATTAGCGCACAAATATAAAATGTTATTCTTGACAGTAGTGCAAGTAATATTATGTTGCAATTTCCAATAATACCATTCATATTCAATATTTACACCTTGATACTTTTGCCTACTATCAGCTAAATATACTGTATTATCAATAATAACTAATAAATATCCTTCCCACTCTTCTAGTAACATATCTTTGTAATGTTCTTCTCTTAGTAATTTTGAATCGACTAAACTAGATCTATGTGCCAGCAATTGCTCTGTATTAATATCGCCACTAATTGCTTCCATACCTCTGTCGCTAAAAAAACAAATATCATCATTAAAATTAATTGCTTTTCCTACACAACCTGTCGAAATACTAGAGTGCACGCTAGGATAAATTTTCCCATACCCGCTATCAATTACAGGATTATGATAAAAAACGGTTGTATTAGCCTGAGAAGGAGCCTTCAATACCCATAGAGCATTGTTACCAGCAACCATACCTTTTACGGGTGATAAATCCATTCCCTCGTTGTAATAATCTAAATCTGAAACATATCTAGGATCTTCCAATGCACTATGGAAAATTGCATTTGGATAGTCCTGATTACCACTAAAAAACACTCTATTATCAAATACTGTCAATAAAGTGCATTTATTTATTCTGTCACGATAACCCGGCACCGTTTTTCTAAATAATATCTCAATATTGTGTTGTCCATCAGTTAATGGGGCAGGTGGAGGAGAATTAAAAGTAATTTCTCCTTTCACAGTGTCAACATTCAAATCCTTACCTTGAACATACGCAAATCCATCAATCACAGCTGTAACTGTATAATTGCTATCTATATTTTCAGTATCTAATTTAAAAACAGTTGTGTGGCCATCTCCAATGCGCAAATTTTTTCTTAACCCAGTTAATAAGTTAACATCTTGATATGTAGTTCCACTGCCATCAGCATTGCCAATACTTGTCGTAGGCACTGTTCCTTCTACTTCTTTAATTGTTTCTCCATTATATTCTAAATAGTTTATTCCATCTTTTATATATAAAATATTATTAAAGATAAAAGATTGACTATTTTTAGGGTTCATGCCTTCAAATATTACTTTATCATCATCATATAGTTTTGTACCACAATGGACAACGGTGTGTGTTATCTCCCCCACATCATAAAAAAAAAGACCAAATATGGTATTATCATATTTTTTAATTAACTCCATATCTGGTCTTGTTTCTATTCCGTTAATATTACTTTTATAATTTTTCCACATATTTAAAGCATCTGGACTTCTAGATAGTATAGTGTCATCGCCACTAAAATCAACACCTGCAAAACTATCCACTTTTCTTGTTACTAAGTAACCACTTGGAACTCCATTGCTAGAACTATAAGAACTCATTTACATCACCTTCTATAAAAATACTTCCTGTATGATATCTTGGATCTAATCGTTGTAACATTTGTTCATATCTTTCAGAATATACACGCCCATAATTAGCAGAAATATCAGATTTAAGTAAATCTGCAGCCACACCATATGGCATTATTTCGAGGCAATCGTTGGATAATTCAAACTCATATTCATCTTTTGTTTCATGAGTTATTTGAACAGGATATTTATAATAATAAATGTCAGCTATCCCGTCATTTTCAAAAACAATAGTATCTCCTATAATTGTATTTTCTACGCCTCTTACAATATTCAATTGAAAAATATCACTTGATATATCTTTTAATTTTAATTTTTGATATTTTTTTACTTCTTTTTGTACATTTGCAGGTATTTTTTTTATTCTAGCTAATTCGTTTTGAATTTGATTTATAACATCATTTATTTTAGCAGATATATCAGGATCATCTGTTAATGACAAACTATTATCATTAAATTCTTCGATTAGTTTTAAAACTTTGCTTTTTTGTTCTTTTAAAGTCATTTTATGCCTCCGTATCTAAATCTTTAATATACTCTAACTCCTGCCTTGCTTCTTTAATCGATACATATCTATCAACTGGTACAACATATCCTCTATCTTCATTTTCAAATAATACAACCATTCCTTTTTTTAAATGTATTGTTGTTTTGGTTTCAGTGATATATTTATCAGTTTCTTTTTTTTCTGTTTGGATAAATTCTAAATTTTTTAACTCTTGTTTTATAGTCTTATCTTTATTTTCATAATTTAAAATTGTGCTATCATCAACAACATAACCTTTATATATTTCACAGTTAGGTATTAATATAAAATTTTTCATAATCATTCTCCTTTACGCAGGTAATGGATTTGCACCACTAAAATACTTTTTCCCACGATAAAAAGGGCATTTGCCCTTATTCTGCTGGGCTTAATGTTAAGCCCGTTAAATCTAACACTTTAGATGTTTCACCGTTCTTAAGTGTTATTGTTTGTGTATTTGAATGTAATTGAACAACTAAGATACCGTCTTCGTCCAAAGTTCCACTGCCTTTAGTCTTGGCTTCTGATAATTCCCAATTGATTGTTTCACCTTTTGTAGCTTCATCACATTTAATTGCTAAGAAGTTACCCTTAGCACTTTTGCTAAATTTTGGGAAACTTTCAACATATTTAGAAGTACCAGTTACCTTAGTATCATTGAGTTCAACCTCTTGTAACGTACTTACATCTATCCCCAAAACTTCGCCCTCAGGTAAGTTTATCGTTACCGTCTTTTGGGCTGGTTTAGGGAGTTACTGAATATTTGATTACTTGGATACGATCTTCATCAATGATTTTAGCTCCAAAAGTATCAAGACCTCTGATAATATCTTTAAATCTTTTTTCAGCTCTTAAAGCTTCAACTTCATTAATTTGACCAACGAATGCAATTGCCTTTTTACCACGAACATCGCAATATACATTTGAACCATCGTTTTTCATGTTGTTGCTCATTATAACATCAAAATCATCATATACTCCAACTTTACCTTTTTTGATATAACCAGGATTATCAGTTGATAAAGTTATAAGATGGTTTTTAAACTTATTATAGAATTTTGGAGTAATTTCAATAACTCCTTCCTCATCAAAGTTTCTTTCACGTAATGCTACAATAGCATCATCAACTCCATTTTTTGTTCCTTCCTCAGTTAACTCAGCAACTTCAGTTACATGAGTTGCTTTTGAAATTAAATCAGCAACATAACTATCTCTTTTTACAGCTAGTCCGTGAACTGCTTTCTCTTGATATTTTTCTTTTAATCCTGGTACTGATTGAGCTTTATTAACATCATCAACATAGAAAGCGAAATAATTAGCTTGATCAATCGTTAATATTTGTCCTTTATCGCTCATTTCTTCGATTTCAATATCAGTAGTGTTATCATATTTAGCAATTGTTGGTTCACCAACTCCTAAAATATGAACTGATTGAGCATATTTGCAATCTCCTTCGTAATCTCTTAAGCAGTTATCTACTAATTTAGTTTTTAATTCCAAATCATCTTGGATTTTTTTGCTCCAAATTGATTGAATAAAATTTGTAACAGCCATTTATCATCATTCCTTTCCTAATAACCGGAAAGCAAGATATTACCACTTTAACATAGACTGTTCTACAGCTTTAAATAGAGCTGGATTTTTATCAAAATCTTCCCTCGTAAATTTTAAAGCTTCTTCTCGTGAATAAAAATCTTTTACTCCCTTATTGTCTTTGTTTGTGTTTTTCATGCTTCCTGGATTTTCAACCGTTGGCTTCGGTTGATATAATTTTGTGTACATTTCGTACACAGTTTTAATTGGTGTATTAGATGTAAACTGGCTAGAAAAATCTTTAAATTTTGGATCATTTAGCACTTCATCTTTAACACCTAATGCTTTTAACTCACGACGATTATTTTCATAAGTTAATTCCGGACCAATCTTACTTAATATGACTTTTTCTCTATTAGTTAGATTGTCGAAGCCTTTTGATGATAACCTATTAACTTCATCTTTAATGTCATCATAACCAGCTTTGATTATTTGGTTAGCTTCAGCTTCTCCCAAAATTTTCTCTTCTTCAGCAGAAAATCTTTTTTCGATTGTTGGTATTTTGATACCTTGTTCTTCGTAATATTCCCTCATCTTTTTATTAGACTCAGTTATATCTTTAGTACCAAGACCAGCAGTTAATATACTTTCGGTTTCTTCGTATTTTGCTAATCTATCACGATAATCTTTCTCTATTTTCCTTTTTTCTCTTTCGATTTTAGAAGGTAAAATAGTGTTTACTCTATCGTTGATTAGCTTTTCGATTTCATCTTCCGTATATTCTTTAACATTTTTTCTTTCTTCGTTAGAAGTGGTATCTGTTAATTCTATACCTTCCTCATTTTCTTCTACTGTTTGAGCATCAGTATTTTCAGTTACTTCCGTAACAGCATCTTGAACTAAATCTTCTTCGTTCATTATTTCCTCCTATTTAGAAAAGTGTTTGACTTCACTCCATTTGCTTTTAGTGTCTTCAATGCTTGGACATAATAAAAGCCAATATTTCTATCGGCTTAATATCATTGTTTACTGGTACAACAATTAAAACCTCTATAAATCCCAAGCTATAAGCAAAGGATTATTAGTGCTATTTTATAAGCACTGTACCGATGATATTAGAATAGCTATCCGTTACTTTTTTAACCTCAGCAGGTGAAAATATCATCAGTACACTACCTATAAAGGCAGCACTGATCATTATGAAGGCATCATTTGATTAATCATTTGGTTGCCATATTGCCCCATACCGACTATATCACTTTGAGTTCCTAAAAATTGATTAGCCCTAGCTTGTAATTGCTCTGCTTGGCTTTGAATTTGCGATATTTTCTCTTGAATAGCTTTTATTCTTTTTATTGCTTCTTGTAATTTGGCTTTCGGCATAGAACTATCATCATCTAATATTTCTGTATATACTTCTAGTTCGCTTAATTTTTGTGGATTAAAATATCCTGCTTTAAGCATATTTTCCAAAGATAATTCTTGTGCATATTTATCATAAGGGCTTTTAGGTGTGATATCTATTTTTACCTTCGCTTGTAACTCTTGTAATATTGAATATGGTATCTGTACAGGTTCGGTGGTTACATCACCTGTTACTTCATCTGTCTTCTCATATTCAATAGTTAGGCCATCAGTTGCGTATGTTTTCCACATATCAAGCCAAATTCTAGCTAATCCTTCTAAGCAAGTTTTTAATGATATAGTTTGTTCTGTTACTGGCATTTGGCTTGCTTGTTGTATTGCCAATATAGCTCGTCCACTAGCTGTTTCAGGATTTACATCTCCAGTCGCAATATCACCAGCACCAGCTAATTCACGTGTAGTAGATATTAATTCATTCATAACCTTTTCAACATCACTAGACATTTGAGAAGGATTAATTACACCAACAACTTTTTTAACATCATCTACAGTCATTCCATTAAGCTTAATAGTTGAACCTATCTTATCAATAGCATTTGGATTTTGCACTTTTGATATATCAACGATTTTTTGAGGATATGCTGTATTTTTAGCTGAAATTAATCTACGCATTTCCGTTTTATTTATTTCTAATTGATTAGGTATCAAATATCTTACTTCACCTTCACCACGCGAATATCCTTCTTTTTCCTCCCAGATCATGTGCTCTAAAGGATATAAGCTAAGTCCTGTATCAGTATCTTCTTTAATATCACAATATCTAGTTGCTTGAGAATAATGGATCGTACCATTTTCCTTGTAGAACATAGTAACTAATGTGCACATATTGTCTTTTTCTTGCTTCGAGTTTTCTCCTGCTTCCTCAAAGTAATCACTATCACCTTTTATATACTCAAACTTATCTTTACTAACTCCATTTCTTTTAGCTATATCAAGAATGTTAATGACTGGCTTTCTTTGTTTAACCAAAATATATGGCTGATTCTGTATATCGCTATCATTTTCATTACCATAATAAACATCATTTTTAGAAAGTATTTCATTAACAGGAACATTGTTTTCTTGATCATAATAAACATAAATAGGGCATTCATCATTAATAGCACTATGCTTTGACATTGCCCTACACTTGTAGTCCATGTTATCGTTTTCCCAAACTTTTGCTGATAATTTATTGAGTAATTCACATGTTTTTTCTGCTACTTCTTTGAACTCTTTATTATCAAAATTTTCTGCATTAAAAACAGGTAAATAATTATTACTATTTATAATTCCGACTTTATATTTTACAATTGGCTTTATTATATTTAGCTGTACCGGTTCAATACCACTAATCTTTAATCCAGCCCATTGATCACCATTATACATTCTATAATTTTTGTCTGTATCAGAATAAACATTTAGCATTCTATTATAATTGCGACCTTTTTCATATAAAGTCCAGATATTTGTTTCTTGAAGTTCTTTTGTATCCATTAATTATTACCTCCTTTTAAAAATCAGGTATATCTTTTTGCCCCGCTGACGTACCATCGTAGTTATCTATATTAGACATCATCACTTCCAAAGCTTCTTGCTTCTTTTTCAATTCGTGATCTTCTATTTCCTTTTTCACTACTTTTATAGGATTACATTCAGGCAAAGTTATATCTTCCTTTTTGGATAGTCTTTGTCCATTCTTTAACCCTAATGTATATGAAAGTAAAATAAAAACACCAAATATGGTGCAAATGATAATTGTTTCCATTATTTATCACTCTTTTCCTTTTTAGGTTTTCTTTTTATTTTTACTTCACCCGCTATAGGATCTTCAATATAATTTTTCTTTCTTAACTTTTCTCTTAATATTGCTTTTTTCATACTACAACAATCTCCTCTCCATAATCATCTTGCGGTCTTTCTTCTGTTTTAAAATTAAATTTTTCGCTTGAAATTATCACATCATTATCTATCACAACCTGGTTCTTTGAATAATATGCTATAGCTAACCCCATAACTAGGTCGTCATGTGCACCCTGCTGAGCTTCCGCTCTACCTTTTTCATTCCTTACAAAAGTTAGCATTTCCTCTAATGTCAATCTATCGTTTATAAGTTCAACATTTTCACGCACAATTTTTACTAACTCCGCAATTATTACTGGTCTAGTAATTAATGTTGTCTTAAATCCATATGACTTTTCTTTAATGTTAGTATATTTATCTTCTTTTTCTCTAACAAATATATTGCTATAACCTAGTCTAACTAATTCTTTATTTGGATAACTGCTGAAATTGCTTTCGATACACATTAAAGCAGGGGTTACGATACCTGTTCGCAAATTTTTATAACTATAATAGCACCCTAGACAATACATTTGTCTAACATATAAATCTTCGTCCATTTGATGCCTTAGTCTCGCAACTTGCTTTCCGGTGATTGCATTTAATACGTGTCCAGTAAACCAATCAGAACCTTCACCAGCAGTATCACCACCAATACAATACTGATAAATATTAGGTTTCTCATATATTTCTATATATCCGTTTTTATCATTTATCCAACGAATATTGCTAATTTTTTTGTTACCTATTTTTGTATCATCATATTCATATTCAAAATAACCAACTTTTAAAGGTCTTGACAATGTTTGAATTCTATTTATAACTATTTGTTTATCAAATATACAACTTCCACTGCTTATAAAAGCTTCCTGTGGGTTAATTGGATATTCTTGTTTAAAATATTCCACATCGCCACCACAGTTATTATTTATGCACCATCTTCGCCAAGTTAATTGCTCTAATGATAAATTATATATTCTTTGTAATTCCTTTTCGTCATCAGTTAAATCAAATCCTGTATAAGGCATTCTATAATCATCTAATTCATTCCATCCTACAAATACAGGTATAAAATCACTTTCACCTTTAACAGCCATATCCCACAGTTCTTTGAAATATTCAAATCCATTAGCTGTGCTTTCTATTACTATCATGGTATTAGGCAAATTTGGAACAGCCTGGAATAAACCAATAGCAGTTTCTTTTGCATTATTTCCCCAAAAAGCTAATTCTGATATATGTAAATAATTAAATGTATCAGATCGTCCTACGCCTGCACTACCCGCAGTCATACATTTAATCTTGCTTTTTAGCCCTGTTCCGTCATCATTATCAAATATAAGTTCTTTAGCATTACTTCTTTTTAATGATGGTTTAATTTCAGGTGGAAGATTATCATACATTCTCTTACTCATATTAAATAAGTTAGTTGTAGCTTCTTCTTTGTGAGTAATAATGCCCGAATTTATATTAAATTTAGTTGAAGTGTTTTTGAAGATGATACTTTCTGTTAAGGTACTAAAACCAATTTGTCTTGCTTTTAATACAATTACTCTAATTGGTTTTTTCTCTTTATATTGCTTTTTTATAGCTCCATACAATTTTAGTTGACCTTGATTTAATTTAAAATCAATTATTTTTCCCTCTTTATCTCGTATCTTTATATATTCTTCAATATATTTTTTAGTATTAATACTCACTATCATCACTTACTTTTTTTAAAGCACTTTCGTATGTGATAGAAACACCACCTTTAATTGGAACAGTATATAAAGAATCCATTTTGTTTAATATATCTATTGCTTTCATCTTATCACTTATATAGGCTTCATTATCATATGAATTACCGTTACCATCGTATGATGTATGTTTAACTTCTCCTTTAATCACTTTGGTAAGCCATTTTTTTCTTTCGATGGCACTCATTATTGCCGCATCTTCTGCTTTTTTCATCAATTCTTCATACCTTGTCCTAATCTTGTCGTTATTAAACAAAATAGATGCCTTGCTATCGATTGTTTCATTCTTCATTTTTGAAGCATTGTAAGAATTCTTGTAAGCTTCCCTTTGAGACATACCATTTATGATATTTTGAATAAATTTTTCTTGCTTCGGCGTTAACATATTAGCCTCCTATTTTTATACAAGTTTGACTTCTTGATTTATTTAATTAATCTTCTAGTATATTCTTCTTTAACAAGCAAATTGCCTTTTTTACCTCTGTCAGAGCAGTGTTCTTTTTCAAAAAATAAAAGAAGGTCATTTATCCTTCTTAAATTTTCTAGATCAATTTTGCCCTTTAAATTTTCATCTATCATTTCACTTGTAATATTGTAGAATATTTCTTCATCAACGTTCTCTATTAAATGCAAATAATCATGTGATGTATTTTGCACTAATAATGATCCATTCCATCTTACATATCCCTCTGCAGGAATATGCAGAGCTCTGCAGTCCCGCTTTGCAATAATAAGATGATGAAATGATAAACTTTCTTTTCTCTTTACTTGATAACCCATAAAATCTACACCTATTTTTTTTATGTTAAATTCATCATACATTAATTTAGTAATAGTTTTCATAGATACCACCTCTTAAAATAGAAAAAGAGTATTTCTACTCTAATTCAATGTTATATAAGAAGATTAACAAGTGGATTTTTTAATTATTCCACAATATAATCATAGCACAAAAAATGCGACATAAATGCGACATCTTTATCTTTTAATAACTTCTTCTCCCAGTTTCTCTTTTTTTATACTTATCATATATTCTTTGGCATTGTTTTACACAGTAACCTTCAGCTTTAGATATTTCCTTCCATTTCATTCTTTTTTCGTCTCTATCCTTTACGATTTTTTGTTCTAATGGCTCATATTTACTTAATATCTTTAATTCTTCATCTAACCAATTCATAAGATTATTTTTTTTCTTCCAAATATACTCTAAAGTTTCGTTAATTTGCTTTTCATCTTCTAACTCAACAAATTTCAACAGTTTATCAACCCTTTTACCACCATCAACAACTACTTCTTTTACATCAGATGCTTTTGGCATAACTAAACTTAATAAATTTTCTTTCTCTTTTAACCAGTAATTATATTCATTATCTAGTTTTTCTAGTTCCCTATTAGCAGTTTTTAAATCCATTTAACACTCCTATCTTATATTTCAACCCATTTCCCTTTACTGGCTCTTACACATATTGAACCACAATATTTGCACATTCCATAACCTTCACAATCATAATCTTTAAGTTCAATACAACTATGCGATTTTAAATACTTATCAAAAAATTTTCCTATTTTAAATAATATCGTTTTCATGTTTATTCCACTTCCTTATCCATTTTTTTGCTAATGATTTATCATGATATAATACTTTAAATTCTCTTCTATCAATAAAATCATTATTCAATTTTTTTAACTCTTCTACAAAGTCAATTAAATCTTCCCATAAACCAATTAAAAGTAATTTATCATCTTTATATAAATAACCTGTCATTCCCCATTTTTACCTCTTTCTAATATTTCCCATAATTTTAAACCATCAATTTCACATTCATAGCCAGAATATTCACCATCATCATAATATTGAATATGTTCTTTTATATATTTAATTGCTTCATCAATAACCTTGTCTTTTTCCTTTAATTGGTGTTTATAATCTTTTATTTCTTCTCGAACATCTTTATATGTTTCTTGATATTCTTTTCTTTGTTGTTCTAATTTATCTCGTAATTTAAAATTTTCTCTTAATCCATCTTCTAATTGCTGTTGTAAATTAATAATATATTGTTCTATATCACATAATGTGTTCCATTTTTTACTATGTTGCACTAAATATTGTTTTAATTCATAAAATAAATCTTGCATTTCTTTATTCATCTAACCACCCCAAGTCTTTGCATTTGTTATATATTGCTTGTAATAAATTACAGCCTAATATATGAATATTTAAAAATTCTACTGAATTTGATATTCTAAAAATAATTATTTCATAATCTCTTTTATAAATTATTTCATCTTCACTAACATATATTTTTTTAAAGTATAAATCTTTGTTAATGGTACTATAAAAATGTAAGAAAAAGTCCAAATAAAAATGTAGGATTTCCTACAAAATTATACGGACTTA
>CANQGH010000020.1 GCA_947601845.1 uncultured Bacilli bacterium
TTTTTTATTCACTCTTACCATCTCCGTATATAGTTTCTTCTATATACCATTATACCCCCCCCCCCATCGGTTTTGACAAGAAAAAAATACTAAAAGAGGCTAATTACACTCATTTGTATTTAGCCTTTTTATTTATTATATAATATCATAGCTGTAAAACAGTATATTTGTTCTTCACTAAACATAGCAATTGACACTTGATATTTAATATCGACAAATTTATTACCAATTTCATCTAAAAAATCATTGACACTTTGTTCCAAATCTTTTTCATGCATCTCATCAAAAACTTTTACCTTCATAATATCACCAAGGACATTATATAAAGAATAAGTGTCGAAAAATGCTATTTTACGACAATATTAACAATTTTACCTTTTACAACAATAATTTTTACAATCTCTTTACTGTCAATATGTTTGATAATATTCTCTTCTTTTAAAGCTTTAGCTTTGATATCTTCTTCACTATCATTAACTCCTACTTCAATAGTAGATCTTACCTTACCATTTACTGATACAGCAATAGTAACTTTATCATCTTGTGTTTTTTCCTCACTATATTCTGGCCATCTACTTTCACAAATAGGGTTACCTAACTTGCATATCTCATTTAATTCTTCTGTAACATGAGGTGCGAATGGGTTTAATAATTTTAGTAATACTAAATATTCATCTTTAGTAATGCTTTCCTTTTCACTATATGTGTTTAGTAAAGTCATAAGCGATGCGATAGCAGTATTATATTTCATACTTTCAATATCATCACTTACTTTTTTAATAGTCTTATGAATGATACCCTCTAAGTCACTACTATAACCACTTTCATTAATTACCTTATCTTTTAAGTTATACACTCTATCAATAAATCTAGCTACACCTTTAATAGATGATTCATTCCAAGGAGCCTCTAATCCATATTCACCCATAAATAATATATAAGTTCTTAATGTATCTGCCCCATATTTTGAAACCATGTCGTTAGGGTCAACCACATTTCCCTTACTTTTACTCATCTTTTCTCCATCAGGTCCCAAAATTAGTCCTTGAGCTGTTCTTTTAGCATATGGTTCCTTAGTTGGTACTAATCCCAAATCATATAAGAAATGATACCAGAATCTAGAATAAATAACGTGTCTTGTTACATGTTCCATACCACCATTGTACCAATCAACATTCATCCAATATTTTAACTTATCAAATGATGCGAACTCTTTATCATTATGTGGATCAATATATCTTAAGAAGTACCAAGATGACCCCGCCCATTGCGGCATAGTATCGGTTTCTCTTTTGGCATCTCTTCCACATTTAGGACACTTACAATTAACAAATGATGGAATCTTAGCAAGAGGACTTTCTCCATCTTGACCAACTTCAAAATTCTCAACATCTGGTAACCTTAAAGGCAATTCAGAATAAGGAACAGCCACATCACCACAATGTGGACAATGCACAATAGGAATAGGCTCTCCCCAATATCTTTGACGATTAAATGCCCAATCTTTCATCTTATATTGAGTTGCTTTTTCTCCTATACCTTGTTCCTGTAAATATTCCAACATTTTATTAATAGAAGTCTTCTTATCAGTAAGTCCATTTAATACTCCAGAGTTAACCATCTCGCCATCACCAGTATAAGCAGCCTTACTAATATCTCCACCTTTAATAACTTCGATAATTGGAATATTAAACTTCTTAGCGAAGTCGTAATCCCTATCATCATGAGCCGGTACCGCCATAATAGCACCAGTACCATATCCCATCATAACATAATCAGATATATAAATAGGAATTTCTTCATTATTAACAGGATTAATAGCTGTTAAGCCGTTTAATTTAACCCCCGTCTTATCTTTTACTAATTGGGTACGTTCAAACTCACTTTTATGACTAGCTGCTTCTCTATACTTTTCTACTTCATCCATATTTGTAATTAAATCTTTATTTTTATCAATTAATGGATGTTCGGGGGCCATAACCATAAAAGTTACACCATATAAAGTATCAGGTCTTGTAGTATATATTCTTAACTTGTCATCTACTTCTTTAAGTCTAAAATCAACAAATGCTCCTGTAGATTTACCAATCCAGTTTTCTTGTTGTACTTTGATATTAGGAAGATAATCAACATCTTTTAATCCTTCAAGTAATTTTTCAGCATACGCTGTAATTCTTAAATACCAAACATCTTTTTCTTTTTGAACAATGGCACTATGACAAATATCACATTTACCACCTTGAGAATCTTCATTGGACAAAACAACACGGCAAGATGGACAATAGTTAACTAAAGTCTTATCTCTAAATACTAAACCTTTCTCAAACATTTTTAAGAAAATCCATTGGGTCCATTTATAATAAGATGGATCAGTCGTATCGATTACTCTATCCCAATCAAATGAGAAACCAACTCTTTTTAATTGCCCCGCAAAAACCTCAATATTTCTATCAGTTAATACTCTTGGATGAATGTTTTGTTTAATAGCTGAATTCTCAGTAGGAAGGCCAAAAGCATCATACCCAATAGGGAATAAGACATTATATCCTTCCATTCTTCTTTTCCTAGCTACTACTTCTAATCCCGAATAAGCTTTAATATGTCCTAGGTGCATACCTACACCTGATGGATAAGGGAACTCTACTAAAGCATAAAACTTCTTTTTATCACTATTATCAACAGCCTTAAAACTCTTATGCTCTTCCCAATACTTTTGCCATTTCTTTTCTATTTCACTAAAATTATACATTCTTGGTCAATCCTTTCTTTTTAAATACTCTACCTAATAATCCAAAACTAATAAATATTACTGGTATCACTAACAAAGCCCCTACTCCTAATTGGATATATATATTATCAGTTTTAATAAGACTTGCTACCGTAACAATAATAGATACATCAATACTACAAACTAGCCCAATCAGTTTTAACATTGCCCTAAAATTAACTTTCTTAATATCTACTTTGTATTTGTAAATAAATAACTCTACCTCTGATGGATATCTAGCTTGATCTATTTCCTTTTTCTTACCATTCTTCTTAGTCTTAACAATCCTATTACCTTTAGAGTCATACTTTCTAATTATAAAAATGTAATACAGCACATAAGTAAATACAACTGTTACAATAAACCATATCATAATTTACCTCCTAAAAAATAAAAACGTCCTTAATATAAGGACGAATATATCGTGGTACCACCTTAATTCATAGTAAAAACTATGCACTTAATTTTTTTAACGCAAATACTGCGATTACTTATCTAGAAAACAAGTTCATATAATCATTATTATAGTTTGCACCAACCACTATTTCTCTTTTAAATAATTAATTATATTACTACTTTTTCCAAGTAATTAAAATATATTATATAGTATATTAGATTTGATCAGTATATTCAAGTAAATTTAAAAATAATTTTACAAAAGATTTATCTAATCCTTGCTTTTTTAGTTTTCTTAATGCAATACGTTTTTCTTTTAACTTTTCATGACCAAATATGGCATCAGATATTTTTTCTTTTAAATCGGTCTGAATTTGTAAATCAGATAAAATATTATCGATATCTTCATTAACTAATCTTACAGCGTCTATTTCCATATTATTACCTATACAATTAATAGATAGAGTTCCGTATACAGTCGCATTTTTAATCTCAATTACTAAATCATTTTGTTCTATATAACTATTATATTCCCATTGAAGATTATTAAGAGTACAGGTTATTTGTTCAGGTAATTTGGTATTTCTAAATCTAATGGTATAATCTCTGTTACTAGGAATTAAATCCCTTTTACTACTTAAGTCATTTCTAATCGTTAAAGTATAATTATCAGGAGCATATTTATAATCAATAATTGTTTTGAAATATATTTTTTCTATATATCTTAAGGAAATACCATCATCTTCATATAATTCGTAAGTATTATCATTACCGGGAAAGATTTGTATCTCTAAATGGGTTGGATTACTAGTGTTATTGGCATTACTTTTTAGTGACATAGGAATAATAGAACCACGCCTTGCAAATACAGGATAATCTTCATCTTTATAGAATCCTACATATTTTTTGTTCCCTATAAATTTCTTACCGGTCAAAAAATTATACCAAACGCCATCAGGTAAATAGAATCTATGAATAGTACGGTTCATAATCATATCTTTTTTAGTAGTAATTGGCGCTACTAACAACTGACTACCAAAGAAGTATTCATTGCGGTATATAATATCATCATATACTTTAGGAATAATATAATATAAAGGCTGGAATACCATTGTACCCATTGTAGAATATTTATAAGCTTCTGTGTATAAATATGGAATTAATTTATGTCTTAAAGCAAGGAATTCATTTACTATTTCATAAGTTTCCTTATTCCATAACCATGGTTCTCTTTTATAGTATTTTCCTCCTGCTGAATGGAATCGTAAAATAGGACTAAAAACACCTAATTGAACCGATCTAATATATAATTCCCTTTCCTCTATTCCACCACTATATCCACCTATATCATGACTCCACCAACAAACACCGATATTAGATGCGGATAAGTTAAAGAATGGTATTGATTTAAAGTTATCCCAACTAACCGTAGTATTACCGGATGTTAATACTGGGTAACGATGGGCTGCTACTAATGAATTACGAGCTAAAATCATTGGCCTTTTTTGTAGACGCATCATATCTTTAGAATGATAATGATTTAATACCCAAAGAACAGGTAAATTTTTTAAATTATCATAGTCATTCCAAAAGAAGTCAACACCTAAAGCTTCTAAAGGATGAATTAATACTTTAAAATAAACATCTAAAAATCTAGGATTTAGAGGATCAAATTTAATAATAGTACCTGCTGTAGCTCCTAAATAAGCACACGCTTCTTTATAATAATCTTCAAAAGGATGAATTCCTTCACTAGGATTAATAGATACTCCTACTTTTATACCTTTATTATGTAAGTTATCAATCAATTCTTTAGGATTAGGAAATAAATCAGTATTAAAAGAATAACCACTAGTAGTTAATTTCTTGTTAAGTGTACCTCTTTTATGCCAATCTTTATCAAGTAATAATACTGAAATAGGTACATCTATTTGATTAAATTGTTTTACTAGTTTTTCTATATCTTCACTAGAATAAGCCTTATCTCTACACCACCAATTACCTAAAGCATATCTAGGTATAAAAGAAGGCATACCCGTTAATTTAAAATAGTCAGACATGGCAAGTCCAAAATCTTTACCATATACAAATAAATAAATATCAACACTATCAGGGTTAGGACTTACAATAGTACCGTTTTCATCTAGTCTTAAAGTGTTACTATCATCGATACTTACAAATCCATCTAAAGAATATAATCCTTTATTTTGACTACTATTTGCGTTATTATCTAAAACATTATTAGAGCCAAAATAATTTTTTACTTCTGGGTGGCCATAATACCAAAAATTTTCAGTACCTACTCCAGTTACTTTTAAATTCTTAAAAGGATTAACTGATGTACCTTGAAAAGGCATTTCTATAGTATACTCTAATCTAAAGTAGGGAGTTACTATTTCTAATATGCCTAATTCATTAGTTTTAGATGCAAAAACAGGTTTATCAAATTTTCTACATACGACTAGTTCCGTAGCTAAATCATTAAAAACACCATTTTTATTATATTCTAATCTAATTAATCTTTCACTTAAAACCGAAATACGAAATGTCTTTCCTTGGATAATACTACTATTATTACATTTAAGATTATCTAAATTAATATGAAACCATTTACCTAAATCGTACATAGTATCACCCTTTCTATTCTAATACATTATAACATGATTTTTAATAAATAGAAAGATTATAAATATAGCTAAGATTATATTATCTTAAGACTTGCTTTGACATAGTCTAGCAAGATTATGGCAGCCTTATTTTATTTTGGACAAACTGATGAAAAAGATTTATTGTTTTCTAATTAAAAAGGATGAATTTAATCACCCTATATTTTATCATAGTCTTCACAACTAATTCTTGTATAATCTTTATAAAGTATATATTGTTCATTATGATAAGTCATATGGCTATATACTTGGAAATGATTAGATGAATTCCAAAGTACAAAACCGACTGGTCCAAAGACCCCACTAACTGGTTCATCGTTTTCATCATAATTATCAGTTTCACTGTATAATAATTTAGCATTTTCTAATTCAGTAGGCACTTCTGTCCCGTTTAAATATTCCTCCGCCTTCTTAGAATCATTTTCATAAAAAGAATATTTGGAAATGCTATAGACTCCATAATCAAAGAAAGATATTGGTTGCAATCTATTATTCATTGGTTTAATCCCACCACTACTTTTTAGATAGTTACTAGTATCGCTCATTGTCTTTGCTGTTTTACTAGCAAAGCTTAAATCTTCATTAACTTTTTCATAGGTTACAATATCATCTTCAGTAACAATGCGCCAACATCCAGCTATCTTTTCAGCATCAGTCATTTCTGTAAAAGCATATTTAGTGTTGGTAATATCCGCATTATCTTTGTTATTAACATAATTAACTATACCTGATGTTACAGTAAACGCTACCGACAAAGTCAATATAATGCCATATAAATGCTCCGTTACACCTTCTTTAATACGGTCTATTATAAACCCAAGAATGTTTTGATTAGTATCATCCTTTATATCTTTACCAATTGTTTCAATAACAGTAAAATCTTTCTTATGTAAGTTTTTATGACAATTACAACATTCTTTAGAAGATTTATCATTTTTAGTACCGCAATAAATACAATAAATTATCTCTTTTTTATCTTTTTTCTTGGACATAGCTTACTCCTCATCTTCATAATATACATATACTTTGATATTTTCATTCTTATTATCAGCATCAGACACAATATAATAATTATCCTTTAACCTATTAGCTGAGACCATCAATTTATCATCTTTATCATACTGATTCTCATTAATTAATTCTCCATCCTCATCATAATAAGCAAAATTTAGTTTTTTAATATGATTAGGAATAAATAAATCTAGTGATACTTCTATAATATTATCACGATTATCTTTATCTAAAAGAACATAATATTCACTAGTTTTATCATTATACTTAACATCATATATTTTATTATCTAAAACCTTTAAGTCGCCACCCATAGTGATAATATTATATATTCCAATGCCTAATACTATAACTAATACAACTATTTTAACAATGACATTATCTTTAATTATACTTAGGGTACGTATTTCATCTAATTTTTTTAACTTTTGAAAAACATTTACAAAGCGCATTCCCCCACTATGAGCGGCTCTTTCTTTTTCGGTATCAGTAAAAGCCTTACCACAATATTTACAGTAATTAGCTTCTCTTATATTTTTCTTATGACACTTACTACACTTCATATTATTTCTCACACCTAATCCTTATTTATAGATATTATACCATAATTTAATTTTAATAGAAATGGAAAGATATATATTCATAAATGTTATTCCTTTATCATAATAAATAGTAGGTGATATAATGCAGAAAATAAATTGGAAATTTTTAATTATTAGTATTTTAATCCCTGTTAGTGTAGGTATTATAAGTGGATTAATTAGTATGCCATTTATGGACTATAATGACTTAATTAGACCAATTCTTTCCCCTCCTGGGTGGTTATTTCCTGTTATCTGGACTACTCTTTATATTTTAATGGGTATATCTTTTTATATTATTGTGGAGGACCCCGCCTATTTTAAAGAGATGTCATACTTAGTTTATTTTGCGCAATTACTAGTAAATGGGTTATGGCCTATTTTCTTCTTTGTCTTTAAATGGCGATTATTTTCTAGTATTTGGTTAGTTCTATTAATAATTCTAGTTATTGATATGATTATAAGGTTTTATAGAATTAATAAAACTGCTAGTCTATTACAATTACCTTACTTAGCTTGGTGCTCTTTTGCTCTATATTTAAATATTGCAATTTATTTATTAAATTAGAATAGTAAGTGGTATAATATATCTATTGTTTACACATTCTAGGAGGATACTATGAAGTTTAAGTATAGTGATTCAAATAAGAGATATTATACCCTTGATTACTTTTATAAGCATAAGTTTCACTCTAAGGTATTTAAGGTAAGTCTTAATGCGGGATTTAGTTGTCCTAATAAAGATGGTACCAAAGGATATGGTGGATGTATTTATTGTTCTAAATTAGGTAGTGGTGACTATGCTGGTAAACAAGAAAAAAATCTAATAGAACAGTTCAATGATGTAAAAAAAATAATGTTAAATAAATGGCCTAATAGTAAATATATTGCCTATTTTCAAGCTAATACTAATACATATGCTCCAGTTAGTATATTAAAAGAGAAATATGAAAGCATTTTAAATATTGATAATGTTATTGGATTAAGTATTGCTACTAGACCAGATAGTATTACTGATGAGTGTTTAGAGTATCTAAAAGAATTAAATGAAAGAACCTATTTAACTGTTGAATTAGGTCTACAAACGATTCATAAGGAAACATCTAAATTGATTAATCGTGGCCATGATTTAGATTGTTTTGTTGAAATGGTAAAAAAACTTAGAGACAATAATATTAATGTTGTTGTTCATATTATAAATGGTCTTCCTTATGAAACACATGATATGATGATTGAAACAGCTCGCTTCTTAGCTAATTTAGATATTCAAGGCATTAAAATTCATATGTTACATATTTTAAAAGATACACCTCTTGCCAAAATGTATAAGGAAAAACCCTTTCATGTTTTGACTTTACAAGAATATGTTGATATCACCTGCTCACAATTAGAAGTATTACGCGATGATATTGTTATTCACCGCATAACGGGGGATCCTAACCCAGATGATTTAATTGAACCAACGTGGTTAATTAAGAAATTTGGGGTCTTAAATGAAATAGATAAAGAAATGGCAAGAAGAGATAGTTATCAAGGAAAATTATATAATAAATAAAATATCCACAGTTTTTGTGGATATTTATTTTATTTTCTTTTTTTGAATATTATAAGCTACTCTCGCCAAAAATTTAGTTGAACAAAATTTACTAAAGAAATGCGCTATTTTCATTTTAGTACCTGGAATAATGATTAACTTTTTCTCGAACATCTTATCGATAGCGTATTTTGCCACATAATCACTTTTTAAAGGTTTAACGGCAAATTTAACATTGGCAACTTTATTGAAGTTAGTGTCCACCGGTCCTGGGCAAAGGCATGATACAATAACTTTTGATTTACTACGACGTAATTCCTCATAAATAGAGGTTGTTAATCTTAAAACATAAGCTTTACTACTATAATAAGTAGCCATTAACGGTCCTGGTAAAAAACTAGCAGATGATGCGACATTAAGAATATATCCTCGATCTTTTTTTACCATGTCTTTTAAAAATAACTTAGTTAAAATATGAACAGCCTTAATATTTAGCTCAAGCATTTCTATTTCTTTATTCAAATCAGTTTCCGTAAACATGCCCCAATCACCAAAGCCTGCATTATTGATTAGAATATCTATATTCTCATTACGGCACTGCACATATACTTCTTTAATCTTACTTTCAATAGATAAATCGGCTACGATTATTTTAACATCTGTCTTTAATTCTTCCTGCACTTGTTGTAACTTTTCTTTATCACGTGATACTAATATTAATTCATATCCTAACTCGCTTAAATACTTCGCCATTTGATATCCAATTCCAGACGAAGCTCCCGTTATTAAAGCTTTCATTTTACCATCTCCAATAACATTATATCATGTATAAATTAAGAAGTAAATTAAGTTAATCATTATAAAAAAAGCATTCAAAAATTTGAATACCTTTATCCTCTTTGATAACGCTTAATGAAAAAGTCATCACCTTGTTTGGTTAATGTATATCTATGAACAGTCAATTGATCTTTAACTTTTTCATATTCCTCTTTTAGTTTATCATTAGTAGCCACACTTACTGTTCCAACTTTATCTGTTCCATCGTAATAATCGGCATCAGTTCCTGAACATATGTCTGTACATCCTGGTATCGTTAATTTATGAACATCAGCAATATATTCATCACCTTTTTTAGTAACAGATATTATATCTATATATACAGCCATATTACTTACATAAGGATTCTGATAATAATTAATTTGTTTTACATAAGCCTTACTTTCATCATCATATATATATACTATTCCTGACTCAGTATAATCATTTACTAAAGCTGTTAAATTAACATACTGAATATTAACTTCATCTCCAAAATAATATTTTAGTTTATCATCGATTTTTTCTTTTTCAATACGGCCACTATTAACCCCATAGATATATTCTTCGTTTTCTATAATACGCCATATTTTTTCTTCATCACTAATATTATTTATATTATTAAAATAACTAAAATCCATCTTAGAAAAAGTATTTATCTTATCTTTTATAGCATTTATTTCTTCTTTAGTAACTTCTTCTTCTGTTGGATACTCTCTATGAATATCATTATCATCCTTTTTTACTAATTTAGTTATTCCAATAAAACCTCCAAATAATATCACTAGTATAACTAGAAATATAATTACTGTTTTTTCCTTCATGCTTTTTCCTCACTTTTCTATAGTATTTATATATCAAAGATGCTAACTTACAGGGTAATCAAAATCATAGTCATAATCATAATTTTCATCATCATAGTTGAAATCATCATCAGCATTATCATCAGAATATATTCCTAATTCTTCTAATTTATTATTAATATAATTAGATAGGGCTTCTTGTTCCTCAACTGTTAACACATCTTTAGCATTACTTACATCCACATTTGGTAATTCTTTATCAAGGTAAATGTTATTAGTAGATGTTAGTCTCAAAGAACCATCTTCAGTATCAATTGTTGCATTAGCTTCTAATTTATATTCTTGGCCTTTAGTTACCATTTCTACTTTATAACTTATATTACCAATACTAGTATCATCTACTAGTGCTTCTAAAGCAACATTGATATAAGTATTAGTTATTTCTTTAGATCCTTTTATTTCTAAATATTTACTACCAGTAGTAATATCATTAACTTCTAATGATAAATTAGACTCATTTTTACTAGTATATTCTTCTCTTAATTCAATAATGACAGAGTTATTTTCCATTAATTTAATAGAATCTGTTTTATAATTATTCGCATTGTCATATGAATCAAATACTAACGATACTGAACCTTCTGCTATACTATCAATTTCACTTGCATCACTAATTAGAATTTCAACTCTAATAGGTTTATTAAATGATTTGGTATAAACAGATAGAGTAAAGAATAATTCATCACCAACTAAATCACTAGATTGTTTTAATTCATCAAGTAGCGTTTCTAAAGACCCTTTAGTAATATCACTACTTATCTTTTGTAATACTTTAATAGCATCAGAATCTTTACTAAGAGCTTCAATAAAGTTTACTAAACTAGTATACATAACTTTTTCTGTAAAAGGTAGTGATATTTTGGTTGTGTTAAATTTAAGACCATCTATATCTAAAGTAACTTTTTCTCTAGTAAAATCACTATCTTTTAAATCTTTAAAAATACTATCTTTCAAATGCTCAATTATTAAATTTAAATCTTCTTTAGTAATTTCATCATTATTTTCTACTGCTAATTCTTCATAATAAAATTCATCCATTGCCTCTTTAATTTTATAGTAAATCTTATTATCCTTCATTAAGGCTTCAATATCAATAAAGTCTTCCTCAACTATCTTACTCATTAAGTTTAAATACCAAGCATTATTATCAATATAAATATTTCCATCTAATGACATCATATTAACATCATCAAGCATCAAACTAGTATTAGTTGTAATTTGATATTGACTAGATTTTCCCATTTCTGTAAGTAAAGCTGGACTGTCACTTTTCATAAAAGAATTAAAAGAATTAGTTATTACCGTTGTATAAACATATTTATTGGAGTTCATTAAATAGACTCCAGTACCTATCATACCAATGGATACGCAAAAAAGCAAGATACTTATTATTTTTTTTATATTCATAGCCACACCTCTTATTATTAATAAGATTATACTAAAATTTTAGGCTTTAGTCTATATTATAATTTAAAAAAGGGAAACTTATTTAACATAATGCCAAAAAAAGAAGACTATTTCTAGTCAACTAATTCTAATTTAACGATTAACGCATCGTCTCCTCTACGTTCATCTAATTTTAATATTCTTGTATATCCACCATTTCTATTTGCGTATTTTGGTGCAAGTTCATCAAATACTTTTTTAACAGCAACAGTGTCATTACGAAGGAAAGCTAAAGCTTTTCTTCTTGCTACTAATCCACCGTCTTTACCATAAGTTATCATTTTGTCGATGAATTTACGAGCTTCTTTAGCTCTAGTTTCAGTTGTTTCAACACTACCATTCATGATAACATCTTTAGTAATATTAGAAAGCATGCTTTTTCTGTGTTTGTTATCAACACCTAATTTTCTATATGCCACTTTGACTCCTCCTTACTAATCTTCTTCACGTAAAACTAATCCTAGTTCTTTTACTTTGTCTAATACTTCTTTTAATGATTTCTTACCTAAGTTACGTATTTTCATCATATCATTTTCGCTCTTATTAACAAGATCTTGTAATGTATGAATACCTGCTCTCTTTAAGCAGTTATATGCACGTACTGAGAAATCAAGATCTTCAATTGTAGTTTCTAATGCTTTTACTTTTGGATCTTCTGTCTTTTCAATCATCATTCCTGTCATATCAGCAATATTACTTAAATCTGTTAATATATTGAAATGTTCAATTAATATTCTAGCAGCTAAAGCAATTGCTTCTTCTGGTTTAGTTGATCCGTTAGTCCATACATTCATAATCAATTTATCATAACTTTCATCTTGACCAACACGAGCGCTTTCTACTTCGTATGATACACGTTCAATTGGTGAGAAAATAGAGTCGATTGGAATAACACCAACTTTTTTAATATCTAATAATTTCTTATTATCTTCACTCTTAACATATCCTCTACCATTTGATACAGTCATCTCAGCTACAAACTTTCCACCTTTAGCAACATTAGCAATTACTAAATCTGGATTGATTATTTCAACATCTGCATCACGCTCGATATCACCAGCAGTAACTGGACCTTCTTTGGTAATATTAAATCTTACTACCTTACTATCATTTGAATGATTTTTTATTACAACTTTCTTTAAATTTAAAATAATCGTTGTAACATCTTCAACAACACCTTCTAGTGTTTGGAATTCATGTAGTGCTCCTTCAATTTTAACACTACTGATTGCTGAACCTGGAAGAGATGATAACATAACACGTCTTAAAGCATTACCTAAAGTTGTACCGAATCCTCTCTCTAATGGTTCTAATTCAAATCTTCCAAAAAAATTACTTTCTACATAATCTGTTATTTTATAAATTGGTTTTTCAAATTCTATCATGAAACTACCTCCTTTATTTTTATTAACCACGTGGACGTTTTGGTGGACGGCATCCATTATGTGGTATTGGTGTCACATCGTTAATAGCAGTTACTTCTAATCCTGCAGTTTGAAGTGATCTAATAGCTGTTTCACGTCCTGGTCCTAAACCTTTAACAAAAACTTCAACTTTTCTCATTCCTGCATCAAAAGCAGCTTTTCCTGCTGCTTCAGCAGCAACTCCTGCAGCAAATGGAGTTGATTTTTTACTACCTTTAAATCCTAATGCTCCACTTGAAGCCCAAGAAATTGCATTTCCTTCTAGATCGGTTACAGTAGTAATTGTATTATTAAATGTTGAATGAATATGTGCTATACCTTCTGGAACATTCTTTTTAACTTTTCTTTTTCTAGTTTTATAAGCCATAAGTTTGACCTCCTTTTTAACTATTTATTTTACTTATTATTTCTTTTTATTAGCTATGGTTTTACCTTTTCCTTTACGAGTTCTAGCATTACTTCTAGTTGATTGTCCTCTTACAGGTAAACCTTTTTTATGACGAGTTCCTTGATATGAGTTAATTTCCATTTTAGTTTTGATGTTCATATTAACATCACGTCTTAAATCTCCTTCAACTACATATTTGTTAACCTCATCACGAATTCTGTTTAATTCATCATTACTTAAATCACTAACTTTAGTCATTGGATTGACTTTAGCATCAGCTAAAATTTTATTTGATAATTTCCTTCCAATACCATAAATATAAGTTAGTGAAATCTCAATATGTTTATCGTTTGGTATATCTACACCTTTAATACGTGCCATAGAATACACTTCCTTTCATTATCCTTGTGTTTGTTTGTGTTTTGGATTTTCACAAATAACCTTAATTTTACCTTTGCGTTTAATAATTTTGCATTTGTCGCAAATCTTTTTTACAGATGCTTTTACTTTCATTATTTCCCTCCTATTACTTTCTATAGGTAATACGCCCACGTGTTAAATCATAAGGCGATAGTTCTAGCATTACATTATCTCCTGGTAAGATGCGAATGTAATTCATTCGGATTTTACCAGAAACGTGAGCTTCTACAATATGTCCATTTTCAAGTTCTACCTTAAATTTACCTCCAGGTAATATTTCTAAAACTTTACCTTCAATTTCAATTGTATCATCTTTTGCCATTTTTTCACTCTCCCGTTAAGATTTCACAACCATCATTACGAATAACAACAGTGTGTTCAAAATGAGCAGATAAACTACCATCGTCTGTTTTTATGGTCCAATCATCATCTAACATATACACATCAGGACTTCCTATGGTTAACATTGGTTCTACCGCTATTGTCATTCCTTCTTTTAATAATGGACCAGTACCTTTAATTCCATAATTTGGAACATCTGGTTCTTCGTGTAATTCATTACCAACCCCATGTCCACATAATTCTTTAACTACTCCTAAATGATACTTATTAGCATATTCCTCAACAGCATTAGATATATCACCAATGTGATTACCCGCCTTAGCAAACTTTAATCCTTCATATAAAGCTTGCTCTGTATGCTTCAAAATATATTTAGCCTCATCACTTACTTCACCGACTGGATAACTCCAAGCGGAATCTCCATGATATCCCTTATAGCATGCACAAATATCTAGTGTTATGATATCACCATTTTTTAATTTTCTTTTTCCGGCGATACCATGAACAACTTCATCATTGATACTTATACAAATATTAGCGGGATATCCGTGGTAACCTTTGCAAGAAGGAGTAGCACCACAACTTTTAATAAATTCTCCAGCTTTATCATCAATCTCTTTAGTAGTGATTCCTTCTTTTAGAAAAGGTTTTAAATACTGGTGAGTAAGGTATACTATGTGTCCTGCTGTTCTTAGTAATTCAATTTCACGTTCACTTTTGATTTTAATCAACATTATCACCTAGTTTATTCAATAAGTCTTCCACTTGTTCTAGTGTATGCTCTTTGCCTAAACTTGAGTCTACTCTATATAGACAATTTTTCTTACTATAATAGTCGATTAATGGTTGAGTCTTTTCTAAATATGTATTATATCTTGATTCAAGTGATTCTAAATTATCGTCACTTCTTTGATATAATTCACCACCACATTTATCACAAATACCTTCGTGTTTTGGTGTTAATTTTGGATCATATATATTATATATTGCATCACAACCATGACATAATCTTCTACCAGTAATTCTTTTAATTAATTGTTCTTTTTCAATATCTAAAACTATAACTACTCCTAAATCTTTATTTAATTCTTTTAGGATTTCTTCATAAGTTTCAGCTTGTTTTACAGTTCTTGGATAACCATCTAAGATATATCCATTATTGCAATCTTCTTCTTGTAATCTATTTTTTAACGCACTAGCAACAATTTCATCAGGAACTAATTCACCCTTTGTTTGCATTTCATGAATCATATTTCCTAATTCATCGCCCTTACTAGCGGCTTCTCTTAATAAATCTCCTGTTGATATATGTGCATAATTATATTTATCCGTTAAGTCATTTGATAAAGTTCCTTTGCCAGCTCCTGGAGCAGCAATTAATATTAAATTCTTCATATTATCTCCTACTATATCCTTTTTTATATGTTCTTGTAACCAAGCTACCTTCTAATTGTTTATAAGTTTCAAGTGCTACACCAACTACGATTAACAAACTAGTTCCACCAATAGTAATAGTAGATGGCAACTTAGTAACATTACTAAATATAATTGGTAATCCTGAAATTATAACTAAGAATAACCCTCCGACAATGGTTAATTTGGATAAAACATTACCAATATACTTTTCAGTATCCTTACCAGGTCTTACTCCTGGAATAAATCCACCATTTTCTTGTAAGTTCTTTGATAACTCATCTGGTTTTAATTGTAAGAACGTATAGAAATAAGCGAATAAATATATTAATATTACAAATATAATGAATCCAACTGGGGTCGTATAGTTTAAATATTTATTTACAAAACTAGTAAACCCATCGTTCTTTACAAACTGTGCTATTGCTGCAGGTATTGCAAGCAAGCTTGATGCAAAGATAACTGGTACTACTCCAGCAGAATTTATCTTAATTGGCATATATGATTGATTTCCACCAAATACACTTGTTGTTTTATTAGCGTATTGAATAGTAATCTTTCTTTCTGAGTTTTCAATGAAAACTACACCAATTATTATTAAGAAATAAATAATTACAAATCCAACAAATGATAATATTCCTAATGGTAAAGCCATGCTACTATCAACTATTAATTCGTTAAATGCAGTAATAAACATATTTGGTAAAGTTGAAATAATACCAGCCATGATTATTAAAGATATACCATTTCCAATTCCTTTTTGAGTTATTTGATCTCCTAGCCATAATAGGAATGCTGTTCCAGCTGTCATAATCGTTGCTACATACATATAATCAAGGGTTTTCATACCATTGCCTAAGAAAGCAAATGCGAATGCAAATCCTTCAATAAAGGCAAAGATAATACCCATATATCTAGTAATCTGATTTAATTTTTGACGTCCAGTTGGACCTTGCTTACTTAACTCACTGAAGTAAGGAATAATATCCATTTGTAATAATTGTACGATAATTGATGCGGTGATGTAAGGCATTACTCCTAAAGCAAAAATTGAAAATTGCTTCAAGGCACCTCCACCCATAACATTAATTAACTCTAAAAAACCTAAACTCCCAGTGACATCTGCTGTTCCAGGAATTTGAATACCTGTACCAACAACAAATATCAATAATGCACCTAGTGTATATAAAATTCTTATTCTTAAGTCTTTATTGACTGGTGACATTAACTGTTTCAATGGCTGAAACATATTAAATCACCTCAATTTTGCTTCCAGATGCTTCAATTTTTTCTACTGCGCTTTTTGAAAACTTATGAGCTTGAATAGTTAATTTCTTTTCTAAGTTTCCATTTCCTAAAACTTTAATTCCATCTAATTCACGTTTTGCTAGTCCAACTTCTTTTAATAATGCTGGAGTAACTAGTGTACCATCTTCAAATCTATTTAAATCACTAACATTTACTACTGCATAAGTAGTCTTAAATTCATAGTTTGAGAATCCTCTTTTTGGTAAGCGTCTATATAAAGGTAATTGTCCACCTTCGAATGTAGCTTTTACTCCTCCACCACTTCTAGCATTTTGTCCTTTTTGTCCTCTTCCACTTGTTTTACCTAATCCTGATCCTGGTCCACGACCTACAATTTTTCTTCTTTTTGTAGCACCAATATTTTTTTCTAATTCATGTAATTTCATTATCCTAAAATCTCCTCTACAGTTTTTCCTCTTAATTCGGCAGTATGTTCAGGAGTTTTAATTTGTTTTAGTGCATCCATTGTAGCATGTGCCATGTTATTTTTTGTTCTTGCTCCAAGTGATTTAGATAAAATATCGTGAATTCCAGCAAGTTCTAGTACAGCACGAACAGCTCCACCAGCAATTACTCCTGTACCAGCACTAGCAGGTTTAAGCATAACTTTTGCAGCACCTCTAGTACCATATACTTCATGGGCAATTGTTCTATTATCAGTGATAGGTACTTGAATTAAATTTTTATTTGCAGCTTGAATTGCTTTTTTGATGGCATCAGGTACTTCATTAGCTTTTCCAGTACCTAACCCAACTTTACCTTTTCTATCCCCTACAACAACTGTAGCAGAAAATCTTCTTTGTCTACCACCTTTGTTAACTTTAACAACGCTTTTAACTTCAATTACTTCTTCTTCTAAAAGCTTTGCCTTTGGGTCATTGTTTTTGTTTTGCATAAATTACCCTCCTCTTAGAATTCTAATCCTTTATTACGTGCAGCTTCAGCTAAAGCCTTTACACGTCCATGATAAAGATATCCACCTCTATCAAATACTACTTCTTTAATTTTGGCTTTCTTTGCTCGTTCAGCAATTAACTCACCAACTTTTGTAGCAGCTTCTATGTTACTTCCGTTTTCTAATTTCAAATCTTTATCAAGTGATGATGCAGAAACTAATGTTACTCCAGCTTCATCATCAATAATTTGTGCAAAAATATTTGAATTTGATCTAAACACATTTAATCTAGGAACAGCGCTAGTTCCATGAACTTTAGTTCTTACACGAGTGTGTCTAGCCTCACGCATAACATTTCTTGATACTTTTCTTATCATAAGTAACTTCTCCTTATCTTATATTTTAAGCAGCTTTCTTTCCTTCTTTACGACGAACATGTTCATCTTTATAACGAATTCCTTTACCTTTGTATGGTTCAGGTTCTCTTACCTTACGGATTTTTGCTGCATACTCACCTACTAAAGTCTTATCAATTCCTTTAACAGTAAGTTCAGTATTACTTGGAACTTCAATTGTAATTCCTTGTGGAATATCCATTTCAACTTGATGTGAATATCCAGCACTAATTACTACTTTATTTCCTTTTAATGCGAAACGGTAACCAACACCTAATATTTCTAATTGTTTTTCATATCCTTTACTAACACCAATAATCATATTATTGATATTGGCATTAATAGTTCCATGCATTGGTTTTAATAATTCATTTGATCTTAGTACTTCTAAAGTGTCACCCTCTACTTTTACAGTAATTCCATCTACTAATGAAGTAGTAAGTGTTCCCTTAGATCCACTAACAGTAACGATACCGTTTTCTTCAGTAACTGTAACACCACTAGGTATTGCAATTTTTCTATTTCCTATACGACTCATCTTCGGTCCTCCTTACACTTTAGATTACCAAATATACGCGATAACTTCTCCACCAAGATTTTGCTTACGAGCTTCTTTATCAGTCATAATTCCATGTGATGTAGAAATTATAGCTATACCTAATCCATTTAATACTTTAGGTACTTCTCCACTCTTAACATATACTCTTAATCCTGGTTTAGAAATACGTTTTAATCCAGTAATTACGCTCTCTTTATTTTTTCCATATTTAAGTGTTAAAACGATTGTCTTTTGAACATCTTTTTCAACAATTTTATAATCTTCTATAAATCCTTCTTCTTTTAAAATTCTTGCAAGTTCTTCTTTTAATTTAGAAGCAGGTACTGAAACCTCAGTATAACGCATTGCTTTAGCATTACGAATGCGTGTTAACATATCTGCAATTGTATCAGTTACTACAGCCATTTTATATTCCTCCTTCCCAATTACCAGCTTGATTTTCTAACACCTGGTATTTGTCCTTTATAAGCTAATTCTCTAAAGCAAATACGGCAGATCCCAAATTTACTTAATACAGCATGAGGTCTTCCACATCTTTTACAACGTGTATATTCACGAACTTTGAATTTTTGCTTTTTATTAGCTTTAACAATCATACTTTTCTTTGCCATTATTTACCCTCCGATTACTTTCTAAATGGAACACCAAGTTCATTTAATAAATCATAAGCTTCTTCATCTTTATTTGCAGTAGTTACAAATACGATATCCATACCTCTAACTTTTACTACATTATCATATTCAATTTCTGAGAATATCAATTGTTCTTTAATTCCTAATGTATAGTTACCTCTTCCATCAAATGCTTTAGGAGATACTCCTCTAAAGTCACGTACACGAGGTAAGCCAATAGATAATAACTTATCCATAAAGTTATACATATTTTCTCCTCTTAAAGTAACCTTACATCCAATTGATTGACCTTCTCTTACTTTAAATCCTGCTATTGACTTTTTAGCCTTTGTAATAACAGGTTTTTGTCCTGAAATTAACTCTAATTCCTTAGCGGCTGCTTCTAATAATTTAGAATTACTAGTTGCATCTCCTACACCGATGTTAATAACAATCTTAGATAATTTAGGAACTTCCATTATTGTCTTATAATTATACTTACTCATTAAACTTGGAACAATTTCATTTAAATACTTTTCTTTTAGGCGGTTCATATAATACCCTCCTTCCACTAATCAATCTTTTCGCTAGATTTTTTAGCTATTCTTATTTTTTTATTGTTTTTATCGTTTTCATGTCCGATTCTAGTACCTTTTTTTGTTTTAGGATCTAGTATCATAACATTTGAAGCATGGATAGGTGCTTCTACTTCAAGAATTCCACCTGTTTCATTTCCATTACCTTTTTTATGTTTCTTGATGATATTACATCCTTCTACAATTACTTTATTTTCTTTCTTTAGAGTCTTGATGATTTTTCCTTCTTTACCCTTACTAGATCCAGCAATTACTACGACTTTATCTCCTACTTTTAAATTCATAATATCCTCCCTTATAGCACTTCTTTAGCTAAAGATACTATTTTCATAAAATCCTTGTCACGAAGTTCACGTGCCACAGGTCCAAAGATACGAGTTCCTACTGGACTCTTGTCATCTTTAATGATAACACATGCGTTATCATCAAACTTAATATAAGAACCATCATCTCTTCTTATACCTTGTTTGCTTCTTACGATAACAGCTTTAACTACTTTTCCACTTGGTACAGTTCCATTAGGTGTGGCTTTTTTAATTGTACCAACAACTATGTCACCGATATTACCAGTTTTTACTTTGCTTCCACCAAGTACTCTGATTACTAATAGTTCTCTTGCACCTGAGTTGTCAGCAACTTTTAAACGACTTTCTTGTTGAAGCATAATTAATCCTCCTTCACCTAAGTTATAAAATAACTGCTTCTTTTACTACTTCTGCTAAATAGAATCTCTTAGTAGCTGAAATTGGTTTAGTTTCAACTATTCTAACGATGTCTCCTTCTTTAGCTTTATTTGTTTCATCATGTACGGCATATTTCTTAGAGTATTTAACTCTTTTACCATACAATGGATGTTTTTTATAAGTTTCAACTAAAACAGTAATTGTCTTATTGTTTTTAGCACTTATTACTTTTCCAACTATAGATTTCTTTGTTTTTTCCATATAAACCTCCCTATTTACTCATTTCACGTTCACGTAGAACGGTTTTAAGTCTTGCTACTTGATGTCTTAAGTCTCTGATTCTTGAAGGTTTTTCTAAATTACCTGTTGCTTGTTGGAAACGCAAATTAAATAATTCTTCTTTTGATTCTTTTATCTTTGCGTTGATTTCTTCAGTGGTTAGATTTCTAATCTCATTAACCTTCATTTATATCACCACCATTTTCTTTTTTTACAAACTTGGTTTTAATTGGTAACTTATGAGCTGCAAGTCTTAAAGCTTCTCTTGCTGTAGCTTCATCAATATCAGAAACCTCAAACATGATTTTTCCTTCTTTAACAACTGCTACCCACGCTTCAACGTTACCTTTACCTTTTCCTTGACGTGTTCCTAATGGTTTTTTAGTAAGTGGCATGTGTGGGAATATGTTAATCCATACTCTTCCGCCACGTTTCATATAACGAGTCATAGCTACACGAGCTGCTTCAATTTGATTAGTTGTAATCCAAGCTCCTTCCATAGCCATTAATCCATATTCACCATTGTGTAATTCTCTATTACCCTTAGCTCTACCTTCATGAGGTAATCTATGAACACGACGATATTTTGTTCTTGCTGGAATTAATGCCATAATTAATTACCTCCTTTAGCCTTTTTATCTTCAAGAATTTCTCCCTTATAAATCCATACTTTAACGCCAATCTTACCGAATGTAGTATTAGCTTCTTTATGTGCATAATCGATATCGGCTCTTAATGTATGTAGAGGAATTGTTCCTTCTGAATATCCTTCACCACGTGCTATTTCAGCTCCACCTAAACGTCCAGATACTAAAGTTTTAATTCCTTTAGCTCCTGCTTTCATTGCATTTCTAATCGCACGTTTTTGAGCCATTCTGAATGATGCTCTGTTTTCGATTTGATTAGCAATTCCTGCTGCAACTAGTGATGCATCAATATCTGGTTTCTTAACATCTACAATTGATATTTGAACATTCTCATCTACCAACTTAGATAATTCTTTTTTGATTTTTTCTATTTCTTCTCCACCACGACCAATGATAATTCCTGGTTTAGCAGTGTGAACAATAACTTCTGTTTTCTTATTATTTCTTTCAACTTCAACTTTACTAATAGATGCATCTTTCAAATTTTTTTCTACATAATTACGGATTTTAACATCTTTATCTAGATAAGTAGAAAAGTTTTTTCCTTTTGCATACCATTTAGATTCCCAGTCTTTGTTGATACCTATTCTAAGTCCAACTGGACTAACCTTTTGTCCCATACTAACCTCCTATCAGATTATTTATTAGCCACAGTGATAATAATGTGACTAGTTCTTTTATCTTTATGTCCTATATGACTACGTGAATCAAACATGTGTCTTTTCATTACAGGACCTGCATCTACTCTTGATTCTTTAACATATAGAGTAGAAGGATCTAGTTTTAAATTATTAACTGCGTTAGCAATTGCTGAATCTAAAACCTTCTTAGTAAGTCTTGCTGGCTTACTATTCATATTATTTAATATGTTTAATGCAATATTAACATCTTTACCACGAATTAAATCTGCAACCAATCTTGCTTTAATAGGTGATACTCTAAGAGTTTTTGCGATTGCCTTTGCTTCCATTTTCATTTCCTCCTAGCCATTATACCGTTTTATTTTCGCCATGACCACCGAATTTACGAGTTAAAGCAAATTCTCCAAGCTTATGTCCAACCATATCTTCAGTTACATATACTGGAATAAATTCTTTACCGTTATGTACTGCGAATGTGTGCCCAATAAAATCAGGAAATATTGTTGAACGGCGTGACCATGTTTTTATAACTTCTTTTTTTCCGTTTTTATTTAATTCTTCAACCTTTTTTTGTAATCTATCAAATACATAAGGTCCTTTTTTCAAACTTCTAGCCATAATTAACTCTATCCTCCTTAATTACTGTTGCGGCGACGAACAATAAGTTTATCAGACGCTTTCTTCTTACGTGTTTTGTAACCAAGTGCAGGTTTACCCCAAGGAGTAACTGGTCCTTTACGTCCGATAGGAGCACGTCCTTCACCACCACCATGTGGGTGATCATTAGGGTTCATAACAGAACCACGAACTGTAGGTCTAATTCCCATATGACGAGTACGTCCAGCTTTTCCTAAACTAACTAACTCATAATCTTCGTTTCCTACTACACCGATAGTAGCATAGCATGTTCCAAGAACTAATCTTTGTTCTCCGCTTGATAGACGAACCATTACATATGCTCCCTCTCTACCAAGGATTTGTGCACTAGCTCCAGCACTTCTTGCTAATTCTCCACCTTTTCCAGGTTTTAATTCAATATTATGAATTACAGTACCTACTGGTATGTTTCCTATTGGTAAGCTGTTACCAACCTTGATATCAGCATTCTCTGAAGAAATAACTTCCATACCAACTTTTAAATCTTTTGGTGCGATAATGTATCTTTTTTCACCATCTTTATAATTGATTAATGCAATATTTGCACTTCTGTTTGGATCATATTCAATTGTTGCAACTACACCAGGAATGTCTTTTTTATCTCTTTTAAAATCAATAATTCTGTATTTTCTCTTTTCGCCACCACCATGATGTCTTACAGTAATTCTTCCTTGATTATTACGACCACCATTTTTCTTTAAAGTAACTACCAAACTTTTTTCAGGAGTGGAAGTAGTGATCTCTGTATTTATTAATGTAGACATTTGACGACTAGCATTAGTAGTTGGCTTAAAATTTCTAATTGCCATAATTAATTACCCTCCTCTAATTAAGATCGATAGTTTCGCCTTTAGCTAATTTAACAATAGCTTTTTTATAACGATTTGTTAAACCAGTATAACGACCTACTCTTCTTTTCTTTGTTTTAGCATTAATTGTAGAAATACTTTCTACCTTAACTTTAAATATTTTTTCAATAGCTTCTTTTATTTCTGTTTTGTTAGCCTTTGGATCAACTTTGAAAACATATTGTCCTTCTTGATTCAAAGTACTACTTTTTTCAGTAACAACTGGTGCTTTAATAATTTCCAAATACTTTGTATTCATTATGCTAGCACCTCCTCTATTTCACTGATTGCATCTTTAGTAATAACTACTTTCTCATTTGCAATTAAATCTAATACATTTATTTCATTAGCTTCTAGTAATGTAACATTTTGTAAGTTTCTAGAAGATAAAATGATATTTTCATCTAATTCTTTAACAACAATTAATGTTTTTACATCGTTTGTCTTTAAAGTTGTAAGAATATTTAGCATGTCTTTAGTTTTAGGTGTTGCAACTTTTAATTCATCAAGAATTATCATGTCATCTACCTTTGCTGATAAAGCACTCTTTAATGCTAATCTTCTTTCTTTACGATTCATCTTTTTGCTGTAATCTCTTGGAACAGGTCCTAAAGCAATTCCTCCGCCTCTCCATTGTACAGCTCTAATTGATCCTTGACGAGCACGTCCAGTACCTTTTTGACGCCATGGTTTTCTTCCACCACCGCTAACTTCTGAACGAACTTTAGTCTTATGGGTTCCTTGTCTTAATGATGCTCTTGATAAAATGATGGCATCATATAAAACTTTGTTGTTTGGTTCAATACCAAATATATTTTCATTTAATTTAATGTCCTCAACTTTTTCACCTTTGATATTTAAAAGTGTTTGTTTTTTCATCTCTAATTCCTCCTTTCATCACAATTATTGTTTTTCATTTATATGTGATGATTATTCTTCAGTTTCAGTTTCAGCTTTTACTTCTTCAGTTTGAGGTTCTTCTTGTGCTTCTACAGTTTCTTCTATAACCTCATTAGTAGCTTCTTCGCTATTAGCTACTTCTTCGATGACTTCGTAAGTGATTAAGTTTTCCATATCATTTACTTTTTCACCATTTTTTACTGAAGTTTTAATCATAACTAAAGATTTTTTTGGACCTGGAACATTACCTTTTATTAAGATAACATTATTTTCTAAATCAACTGATACAACCTCCAAGTTTTGAATAGTTGTAGCAACATTTCCCATATGACCTGGTAATTTTTTACCTTTTAATACGTGCATAGGTAATAGTGTTCCTAATGAACCTACTCCTCTATGATATTGTGACCCATGAGCCATAGGCCCACGGCTTTGGTTCCAACGTTTAATAACTCCTTGGAAACCTTTTCCTTTGCTGATTCCACTAACGTCAACCATTTCACCTTTTGTAAAAATATCTGTGCTAATAACTTGCCCTAACGTATAATCGTTAACGTTAACTCCTCTAATTTCTTTTAAGAAGCGCTTAGGAGCTGTATTAGCTTTGGCAACATGCCCCATTTTTGGTTTGTTAGAAGATTTTTCTTTAATAGTAACTGCACCAAGTTGGATTGCATCGTAACCATCTTTTTCTACTGTTTTAATTTGAGTAACAACATTTGGTTCTACTTCAATAACAGTAACTGGAATTAATTTACCACTTTCAGTAAATACTTGAGTCATTCCAAGTTTCTTTCCTAAGATTCCTTTCATTTCCATTTCCTCCTATTATTTTTATAATATTATTTTAATATCAACACCACTAGGTATGTCTAAGTGAGTTAATGCATCGACTGTTTCCTTGCTTGGATTTTTGATGTCGATTAATCTCTTATGTGTACGCATTTCAAATTGTTCACGACTATCTTTATCTTTGTGAACAGCTCTTAAAATAGTAATTTTTTCTACCTCAGTTGGAAGTGGTACTGGTCCACTTATTTCTCCGCCTGTTCTTTTAATTGTTTCTACTATCTTAGTGGTAGCGTTATCAAGCACTCTGTGATCGTATGCTTGAAGTTTAACACGAACTTTGTTTGACATTTCTTATGTCCTCCCTTCGCCTATATCTAGTATAGACTTGCTCCGCATGAATAACCTGATTTTATATGCCAACTTAACCTGGCGTATCAGCAACCTCACACATCTAAGCAGCCACACAGTTAAAAGTATAACACAAACCTCCTTAATTTGGCAAGAAAAAATTCATTTTTTTTAATAAAAAATTTATGAGCATTATAGAAGACCGCTTATAAATGTTACTTCTTAATTAATTTTCTGTAATAAGATAAAACACCCATTGTAATAAGTTTGATTAAATCAATTAAACGCCCATATTAATTAATATATAAATAAAGGGTATAAATAAACGCAAAAGTTTAAATACCAAAGTGCCTCCTAATATTCAATATACAATAAACACCTCACGTATTCACACCAACATTTTCTATGACATTAAATAAAATATTATTTGTCTTAAACTGGCAATTATTTAAAAGATGAAAAAAAGAAAAAACAGAATGATAAGATAATCCCCAACATAACTAAAGTAATAATAACTAACTTAAACTATTACTTAAGTTTTTAATAAGTCGAGATAAAAATATCTTTTTCTGTTTTATAATTAATCGCCATATGATTTTAATAATTCTTCAATAGCTTTTTGTAACTGTGTATCATTTTCTTTCGTCGGATTGCTATAATATTCTTTTGATTGCTCTACTTCAATGGTAGGGCTTACTCCCTCACCTTCAATAGTCTTACCACTTGGAGTTAACCACTTCTGAGTTGTATATTTAATAGTTGCACCACTACTTAATACTTTTGTCTTTTGCACAGAACCCTTACCATATGTTTGAGTTCCAATTAAATCTATGGATAAATTCTCATTTAAACTAGATGCTAAAATCTCAGAAGCAGAAGCACTTCCACCATTAATTAATACTACTGTAGGTATTTTAATAATACCATTCTTAGTTGATAGTTGTTTCTCTTGATGATTTTTATCTTCAATAATAAATATTACATCTTTTTTATTTAAAAATAATTCACTAATGGAACTTACTGATGTTACATATCCACCATTGTTATTACGAACATCGATAATTAATGATTCTATCTGTTCATTTTCTAATTCTTTATATACTTTTTCAAATTGTTCACCGGAATTCTTGGCAAATACAGAAATAGTAATTAAACCGATTTTGTGTTGATCTTGTTCAATTACTTCTCCCGTAACGGAAATTAAATCAATGGTTCCTCTTGTAAACTCTATACATAAATCTTCTTCACCGCGTTTAATATATAGTTTGGCTTTAGTATCAACCTTACCACCTTTTATATAATCAGTTATTTCCGTTAAAGTTTTATCCGTAGCTAACATGTCATCAACTTTATAAATGACATCATCCACTTTTAGACCACTTTGGTAAGCAGGACTATCTTCATAAACGGTTCTTACTAATAAATTACCATCTTCATTCTTACTAATTTCAGCACCAAGACCTACATATTTACCCTCTAATTCTTCATTAAAATCTGAAGCAGATTCAGGAGATAAGTAACTAGAATATGGATCTCCTAGATAATCAATCATACCTTTAATACCTGCTTCTAGTAATTCTTCACTATCGATGTTACCATAATAATTATCTACAACATCATGATAGGTCATCACCAATTCGCGTAAATCTTTATTACTCGTTTTAATACTGCCATTATCTCTAAAATAAGTTACTACACTTCCTACAAATACCCCAAACAATGCTGTAATAATCATAATAACAATAACTTCAACAGAATTAAACATATTTTTTTGTTTTTTGTTTATTACTTCTACTTGTTCATTTATAGGTTCATTTATTTCTATTACTTTTTCTTCTTTAACAACTTTTTTACTTCTTTTCTTTTTTGATAAATCATCTATTTTAACATCTTCTATGTTTTTGTCCTTTTTATTTTTCATACATACACCTCTATGTTTTCATACATTATAATTTTATCATAAGTCATAAAAAAATAGAATTAAAAATTAAAAGAATATTCAATATCTTTGAATACTCTTCGCTATGTTGTAAATTTTGGGGGTTGATAGTTATAATCTTTATATAATTCAAAGAAGTCAAAAATACTATAATTG
>CANQGH010000021.1 GCA_947601845.1 uncultured Bacilli bacterium
AATAAAAATCACTATAAATCCTTATAAACACTGGGCTAAATGGTGATTTTTTGCTTTAATAAGTGCGAAACTTGGGTATTACATGAAAATTATATAAATAACATAATCTATTTTTTTTATGTATCTTTTGATATAATTAAAGTGTAAACTATGATAATAGTTATGAAAGGATATTAGTACTAATGGAACAATTAATAATTAAAAAGAATGATTTTAGATTATCAATGCGTGAAAAAAATAAGCTCTATAATATTTTTGGTAAAAATTATATGGAAGAGACACCAGAAATTTATGATAAATTGGCAAATATTTTAAATAGTGATAGTTTTTTTAGTGAAATAATTGAAAAAAGAATTTATGATAAAGCATATGAAGAAATAGCGTTAGAAAATTTAGAGTTTTATTTATTAATGAAATTATATGATTTTAGTGGTGATGAAATAAGTGATTTAAAAAGTAAAAGGAGCATTAAGGAAATAACAAATCAAAATGTTTTGGCTAAAATTAATAGTATATTAAAAAATCCTGAACAACGTGCTTATTTGGATGCATTATATTCTATTGCTTGCAATCTATTCAAAGATACTGTTCAAAACATATTACATTTATACATTAATGAAAAGGAACCTGATTTAGTCAATTGTAGAGGTGTTAACGATATTCCGCAATGTAACTTTATAATAGAAAGATATAAAAAATTTACAGAATCTTTAAATGTTGACTCCATACCAGAAGTACCGATTGTGGATGAAAATGGACACGTAATAATTAGTCAAGGAGATTTATTTCACGGGACTAGATATTCAGAACAAGTAATAGAAAGTATAGCAACTAAAGGTTTGGTATCTGGGCAATTAATGGGAATAGAAGAGGATGGCGAAACATTTTTGTGTATCGATTTTTTTAAAGCGACAAAAGATTCAACAGCTGATGAAATTTGTGCGTTTGGTAAGCAATATACTAATGGAGTAAACCAAATTGTATTTGTTATTAATCGTTCAAACTTAGAAGGTACAAACGCAATGTTTCCAGAATTAACTAGTTATGATGCTTATAATGAAAATACGGTGGAAGGTCGGAAAGCACGAGAGATAGTAAATGTCGCTGGTTTGCCACTAAATTACTCAACAGGTGCTGCGATATTAATAGGTGTTCCTCCAACTATGATTTCCTCAATTATAATTAATACTGAAGTAGAAAACGATTCCCAAAAAGTAGATTTTATAGCCTCTAATTTCCCACAAGCAACTATCATAAGTAGAACTAATGGAAATATTCTTAGAAATCCTACAGAACATTAAATTATGGTTTATTTTATGCTAATGAACAATTAATCAGAAATACTACATAAAAAAGGTATCAGGGGATACCCTATATGCTATAGCAAGGAGATATGATACGACAGTTGATGCTATTAAGAGATTAAATAATCTAACTAGTAATACTCTAAATATTGGTCAAACTTTAAAGATACCAGTTAATAATAATGATGAGGAGGGTTATATAACATACACGGTAGTAAGCGGTGATACACTGTATGCGATAGCAAGGCGATATGATACAACCGTCGATGCTATAAAAAAACTTAATAATTTAACTAGTAATACTCTAAGTATTGGTCAAATTTTGAAAATACCCGTTAGTAATAACATTAATTATTTTAATTATGTAGTTCAAAGCGGTGATACCTTGTATTCTATAGCAAGAAGATATAATACTACCGTTGATACAATAAAGAGTATAAATAACTTGACTAGCAATACATTAAATATTGGAGAAGTATTGTTATTACCTTTATAATTAATTAAAAGAGGAGTCAATCTACTTAAAGATTTTCTCCTCAATTTTGTTTTTGTATTTCTTTGACAGTAATTCTACAGAATTTTTATTATTAAAGTATATTTTGTGTTCTTTAAAATCAAAATCAATAACTCTATTAATGTTAACTAGACACGATTTATGGGTTCTAGTTAGAATGTTAGCATATTCATTTTCAAAGTATTTAAGAGTTTTTTTACATTCTATACTTCTTATGTCCGTATTAATTATTGTTCTTCTTCTTTCAGTAGCTACTGTCATATATAGTATGCTTGATAATGGTATGGCACAAATAGAATTAGTGTCTTTTATTTTGATGATTTTAGGGTTATTATTAATTTTATTTAATATTTCTATAATACTTTCTTCTAATATTTTGGCAACATTTTCATTTTTAGAAATCATACCATAAACTCCCAACATACTTTTTAAAATTTTATTTCCATATTTTTCGTAAGCAGTTAAAAAAATTATAATCGCTTCATTATCATTTTTCCTAATTTCTTTAGCAATATCTATGCCATTTCGTTTATTAGTTCTAATATCTAATATATATATTTTATTTTCTAAATTATGATTAATATATTTATTGAATGACTTATCATATTCACTAAAGGTAGCTTTAGTATATTCAAAATTAGTTTTAATCATAATCTTATCAATGATAGCTGATATTTGATCTAACCATATATATTTATCATCTACGATTATAAAATTTATCATAATTATCCCTCCCATACTGCTAGGGTTTTTGTTAATTAATTAAAATCTTTGTTTAATATAATTATCTTTAATGCATAATAGCTTTAAGAACATTTTTTGATTTTCTTTTTTTACTTCAATATACAACATCATTTACTTCCTTTCTATTTTTTATAAGGATATCATATGATTAATTAAATAGATGAAAATATACATAAAATTATATTATTTTGCGTGAAATATAAAAAGTAAATAAATGGTTAACCTAATGAATGATAATAATATTATGTTGTAAGGAAGGCAAAAAAGTGGTAATATTAAAGAAGAATAGAGGGTTGATGCTTGTGGATTTTATTATCAGTTTTTTTAGAGATACGATTGATGGTTGGGTTTATTATGTAATATTAGTAGTTAATACTATTTTAATATTTGCTATTATTGGTTACTTAGGGGAGAAGAAGAATGCGGAACTACTTAAATTTGGCATGAATACAAGTACTCCAACGTATAATAATGGTACTGTAGATTTGTCAGTTTCTAGTAGTAATGCTATTTCTAGTTCTAGTGTAATCCCTCAATTATCTCGAACTATGGCTAATAATGTAAACCCTAATGCTATTCCTAATGTTAATAATGCTACAGTAAATAATACTATGCCAAGTTCTAACAATACGGTAGGTAGTCCATCTATTGGTAATAGTATACCAACTATAAATAATGTTAATGTAGGAGTACCTAATCCTTCTTCACAACCAATAAATAACCCTATTCCTACGATTAATAATGGCTCTTCAGTAGTTAATTCCGCAGATGTTAATGTTAGTTCCCAAGTTGCAATGCCAACTCCAACTGTCTCTTTAACACCAGAAATTAATCAACCTCAAGGAGTAGATTCTACTAAAGAGCAGGCTCCAGGAATTTTAGTAATTAATAGCAATACAAGTAATCAGGATATAAAATAGAGTATTTACTATTTATATCTTTTTTTGTATAATAATATAGTACCGAAGTGGTAAAAAGGGAGAAGATTTATGACAATAACCGTTGATACTATTTTATCGATTATAAATAAAACAATAGATATTTTAATCGTATGGTTGATATTCTATTATATATTAAAAAATATTAAAAATAATGTAAAACTAACTTTGATTTTTAAAGGTGTTATTCTTATTGCTATTTTAAAAATTGTTTCGGATATTTTCCATTTTGTAACTATTGGATTATTACTTGAATATGTAATTATGTGGGGACCTTTAGCTTTAATTATTATATTTCAACCAGAAATTAGAAATGTATTAGAGCAATTAGGAAGAAGTCAATTACTTGGTCGCCATAAAGTACTAACAGTTGATGAACGTGAAAGACTTGTATATGAAATTATTCAATCAATGGAATATTTAAGAAAATCAAGGATTGGAGCTTTAATTGTTATAGAAAGAGATGTTAGCTTAGCTGATTATATTAATCGTGCTAAAAAAATATATGGGGATTTATCTAGTGAATTATTAATTTCTATCTTTTTCCCAAACAATCCATTACATGATGGTGGAGTAATTATACAAGGTGATAGAATTAGTTGTGCCGGGGCTGTGTTCCCTACTAGTAACAATATTAAAAATAATAAAAGATTAGGAACTAGGCATAGAGCCGCTATAGGAATTACTGAAGAAACTGATTGTATCTCTTTAGTAGTATCTGAAGAGACTGGTAGATTATCCATCGCTGTTAAAGGTGAGTTATTCTATAATTTATCAATTGATGATGTTAGAATGATGCTTATAGATGAGCTAAGACCAAAACAAGAAGTTGATTTTGAAGATGAAGTAAATGAGGAAGAGATATATGAAGAAAATAAGTAGGGGAATCAAAAAAATATTTATTAAGATTATTAAACTTTTTGATAAATGGATTATTACTCCAATTACTAAGTTAATTTTATTGATTACTGATTCTTTTAAGAATAATGGACATGGTTTTGAAAAAATTTTAACTAATAGACAGTCACTAGTAATTATATCTTTAATCGCAGCTTTATTAACCTTTTTCTTGATTGATAATAAGACCACTTTGGTTGATAATTCAGCTGAAAGATTATATGGTCAGAAGGTAAAAGCTATTTATAATGAAGAAGCTTATGTGGTTGAAGGGTTACCTGATACTGTTGATATTACTTTGATAGGTAGAAAATGGGATGTTTATTTGGCTAAACAATATCCTAGTGATGAAGTAACTGTAGATTTAACTGGATTATCTCCTGGTACTCATCAAGTTACTCTTAAATATAAAGAGTCAGTTTCATCTGTTGATTATCAATTAGATAATTCTAATATTACAGTTACTATATATGAAAAAATGTCAGAAAATCGTGAATTAACATCAGATATTATTCATAAAGATCATTTGGATACAAAATTAAATATTGACAGTGTCACTTTAAATAGAGGAAATGTAATAATTAAGGGTGCTGCTTATAAATTAAAGGAAGTAGCGGCAGTAAAAGCTTTAGTTGATGTTGATAAAATTACAAGACCTACTGTAGGAAGTACAACTTTATCTGACATACCTTTAATTGCTTATGATGCAACAGGTAATGTAGTTGATGTGGAAATTGTACCTAGTACAGTAGAAGCTGTAATCAAAATAACATCGCCTAGTAAGGTGGTTCCAGTTAGAGTTATTCCTGAAGGTGCTCCTGAAGGTAAAGCTGTTAAAACATTGACACCTAGCGTTAATGAAGTTACTATTTATGGTGATGAGACATCGTTAAATGAAATTGATTATTTACCAGTCACTATTGATGTATCAAATGTAACAAGTAATAAAACTTATACAGTTAATTTAACTAAACCTACTGGTGTTCGTGAAATCAGTGTAAAAACAATCACCGTTGCATTAACATTAGATGATATAGTATCAAAAGAAATTGGTAATATCAAAATTAGAACGATGAATTTGGAAAATGGTTACGTTGTTCAGGCTTTAAGCGAACAATATAGTTCGGTTTCAGTTATTGTTAATGGAAGTAAATCAGTAATTGATTCCCTTGATACAACTACTATTACAGCGTATATTGATTTAACTGGTTTAACTGAGGGTGAGCATGAAGTACCGGTTAAAGTTACTGGCGAAGATACTAGATTAACATATACATCACGTGTTAAAACAATAAAAGTAAAAATTACTAAATAAAGACTAAAAAGAACGATTAAAACATCGCTCTTTTTTCGTTCAATTTGCTTTTTATACGTATATATGATATAATGTAACACGAAATGGCGCACTATTCTAGTCGATACATTTATTACGAAGACGAGGGTAAAATATCGTCAAAGAGCATATCTATGAAACGTCTTGTGTTTGCTTCTTACGCCCAGTAGGGGGTGAATGCTGGATTTGAAGAGATTATGGGCGCTCGTAATGGCATACGATTCCGACCCATTTTCTCGCGGAGACCTATTTTTGTAAAAAGTTAATTTTTTACGATATAGGCTTGAACCTATCTTGTGGCTAAAGCTATGGATAGAGTAGCTTGGTCTGAGTGATAATAGGGAATAGAGACAGCTTACTATTTGGGTGCACCAAATAATAAGTATTGCTACTTGAAACTATTGTTGCAAAAAGACATAGTAATAGGGGGTATTGTTGAGGAAATCTCCTAGAGTGTAGATTAATGTAAGATTGCAGTGTGCACTAAGTGGCAATCAAGTCATAGATAAGGTAACTTACTATTTATTTTTTTTAAAGGGAACTGCTTAATCGGTAACGATAAGTAAAAATAAGGGAAATCCAACTTGACCTAAAGGCGCAAAGTTTATTACATTAATTGCCATTTCATATTAAATATTGAGGATATATATGAAATTAAAAAAATTTAAGGAAAAATATTCTAATAAAGTTGATAAAAAAGTTATTAAGAATAAAAAGTTAGTTAATTATAACTGGATAATAAAAATTACAATTATTACTTTTGTAATATCATTAGCGTTTTCTTTATTATCAGAAACTATTATACCCAACGTAAATATTATTATTAGTTTAGTTTTAATATTAGTGTTTATTGGTCTAGGTATTTTGTTTGATATGATTGGTGTTAGTATTACCGTTGCTGATATAAAAACTTTTCATTCTATGGCAGCTAAAAATTTAAGAGGAGCTAAATTAGCCGTTAAATTAATAAAAAATGCTGAGAAAGTGTCTAGTTTTTGTAACGATGTCATTGGTGATATTTGTGGAATTATCAGTGGTTCTACAGCAGCATCTATTGCTATTATTATAAGCGCTAAATTTAATTTTAATTTATTGGTAGTATCACTTATAATTACAGCCTTGGTGGCAGCATCAACTATTGGTGGTAAAGCTATCGGTAAAAGTATTGCTATTAATAAAAGTAATATTATAATATATAAATTTGCATCATTTTTAGCTTTCTTTTATAGAAAATGATGGGAATAATTGGCAGTAATAAAATGCTGCTTTTATTTTGTCAAATTATGTTGAAACCTAGCATTAATTTTGTTATAATTTAATAGAATCGGATGTGATAGAATGAGTGATAATAAAATAGATTTAATTGATATAGATGATGATAAAACTCCTATTGAAAAAATTTCAAATAATGTAAATGTTAATAATCAAGGAGGAAATATGCAGGGTAAAAAAAGAAAAAAGATACGTTTGAAAAAAGGAATAATTCAGACGGTCTTTTGTGTAATTAGTTTCATTTTTATCCTTGGATGTTGTATATATTATGGAAATAGATTAATTAAATATTATAAGATTTATAATCCTAAAACAGAAAGTGGCGAATCAATACAACTTATTTCTACAGCTATTATGATGGATACACCAATTGTTTTTGAAGGTTCTGGTATGTATAGGGAGAGCGGACTTTCCGTGTACAAAGGTGCTGATGCGAACAATTATATTAAGTATTCTAATATGTTATGGCGAATTGTAAGGTCTAATGCAGATGGCTCACTAGATATTATATTAGATGACCCTATTAATGCTTTAGCTTGGGATTTTACCGCTAATGATTATGTAAAATCAGATATTCATAAATATATAAATGATGTTTTTTTAAGCAAATTAGATAAGAGTTATTTATCAAAAACGATGATTTGTGCTGATCAAATGGCATCAATTGATAAATTCAGTTGTGAAATTAAAAATACTGATAGTTATGTAAAACTATTGGCAGCTAATGATTTCTTAAACAGCGTTGCTGATGGAACTACATTTGTTTCTAGTGATGATGAGTTGGTTTGGTTGGGTACTGGCGGAACCGATAAAGTATGGCATACTAATGGTAGTAACATTTCTTCTTCAGTTAATACTAGTACTTACTTTGTAAAACCGGTTGTAACTATTAAAAATTCTACTCCATTACTTGGTGGTAATGGAAGTAAAGAAGACCCATTTGTTATTGAAAAAAAAGATAACAATATTAAAATAGGGTCATATATAACAATAGATAATGATACTTGGATCGTTTACGATATAAATAAAGGAAAATTAAACTTGGTATATAGTGACCTTTATAATAAAGGTAATAGTACTTATCGATTTGATACTAGCACTAATGAATATAATCCAGAAAATAATAATTCTTTAGCTAAGCGTTTAAATACTACTTTCTATGAATCATTATCATATAAGGATATGTTATTAGAGTTTGATATTTATACTGGTGACTATACTACTTCTTATAAAGATGTTTATAAGGAAAAGGTAAAGGCAAAAGTAGGCATTCTTAATGTTAGTGATTTAAAATTTGATAGTGAAGTGGTTGGTTATTATTTATCAACTAAAGCAGAGGATAACAAAATTTATTATTATAGAGATGGACTTGTAATTTCTAAACTTGGATTATCTAGAGCCTATCGACCAACTATTTGTATTAAAACTCCAAAAACCAATAAAGGTACTGGTACAAGTGAAGATCCTTTTATAGTAGAGGTGAGCAAAGATGAAGACAAAGAAAGCTAAAAAAGAACCTAAAGAAAAGAAAATAAAGAAGGTTAAAAAGCCTAGAAAAATAAGGCGTACAACAATTGTGTTTATTATCTTAGATATTCTAGTCGCTGGTGGTTTCTTCTTGTGTTATGGACCTATTAAAACTTTCCGATACACAATTATTAATACATCAATAAATACTAAAACTCATCAATTTATTGCTTATACTTTTTGGAATAATGATGTAGTTCAAGAGGTTTTAGCAGCTAGTGCTTATATTCCTATTAGCGATACCGTTAATTTGGATGATATCGTTATTGATACATCGCCTAAAGATTCTTATGAAAATGAGTATGATGAAGCAATTTTAACAAGAGATCCAGGCAATGAAGATTATAAATATATGAAGATAAAAGTAGGAAATTATAATGCTCATTTAGTAGCTATTTATGATCCTTCTAAAGTAGAATTAATCCATTCCAAAACATTTAATACTGGTACTGGTCAAGAGCGAATTAAAGATATGTGTACTAGAATGGGTGGAGTAGTATGTATTAATGGTGGTATGTTTATCGATTATGGTTGGGGTAGTGATATCCCAATGGGATATTTAATTAAAAATGGTAAAATAATTTGGTCAGATGGTAATGGTAAAGCTAATTTGATTGGATTTACCAATGATAATAAGTTGTTACTTACATATGCGACTGGCCAAGAAGCTATTAATCAGGGAATGAGAGATGCCTTAGAGTTTGGACCATTCTTAATTGTTAATGGAAAATCTTTGGAATATGTCAATACTGCAGTTGGTGGATATTCTAGAGCGGCACGTGTTGCTATTGCTCAAAGAAGAGATGGAGTAGTATTGTTCTTAGTAACTGAGGGAACTCACGCAGCTGGACCAAATATGCAAGAAGTTATACAAACATTACAAAAATATGGCGCTTATAATGCTGCTAACCTTGATGGTGGTACTTCTGCCCAATTAACTATTAATGGTAATATTATGAATACTCCTAAGAATATCTATGGTCAAGTGGTTACTGGCGGAAGAAGAGTTGTATCCGGATTTGGATTAATTTTAAAATGATATATAAGTAGAAGTGTGGTGGGAATGTGAAAAAGCCAAAAAAAAGAATAAAGGTAATTAGAATTGTTGCGATTTTATTAATGCTATTAGCAATTGCATCAATAGTAACTGGTGGTACATACATTGCAATGGCCATTAACAAGGCAAGGCTAGAGTCTTTAAAAGAAGAAGAGCCAATTATTCCCGAAGAGCCGGTAGAAGAAGAACAAAATTATGAAACTAGTGCTTCTCTTGTAGCGGTTGGTGATGCTCTAATCCATACGGGAGTATATCAAGATGCGTATATTAATGGTGGATATGATTTTAATTATATTTTTACAGAAGTTAAATCAATTTTTGAAAAATACGATTTAAAATATTATAATCAAGAGACCATTTTAGGTGGAACATCCTTGGGATTATCTGGTTATCCAATGTTTAATTCACCACAACAAGTGGGCGATGCATTTATGAATATGGGCTTTAACTTAGTAAGCCTTGCTACTAATCATTCACTAGATCGCGGTGAAAGTGGACTACGTAGTTCTTTAGAGTATTGGGGTAAACAAGAAAATGTAATTGCCGCTGGTTCATATGAATCTCAAGAGTCACGTGATACTCCTAGAATAATGGAAATAAATGGTATTACTTATACACTATTATCATATTCTACACTTACTAATGGTCTAAGTATTCCTTATGGCAAAGATTATTTATTTAATTTATATAGTGATGCTAAAGCTAAGGCTGATGTTGAACGCCTTAAAGGCAAAGTAGATGTCATTATGGTGGCTATGCATTGGGGAGAAGAATATACTCATACACCTACATATGATGAGAAAAGAATTGCTCAATATTTGGCTTCACTTGGCGTTAATATAGTAATAGGTACTCATCCACATGTCATTCAACCTATTGACTTTATTGGCGATACGATGGTTATCTATTCATTAGGAAATTTTGTATCTGGGCAAATAGGAATAGAGAGATTAATAGGTCTTGCAGCATCCGTTACAATTAAGAAAACAGTAACAGATGGGGTTAGTAAAATTACTCTTGAAAATCCATCAGCAGAACTAATATATACTAAGAAACCAAATGGTTACTACGGTCAGCAATATAAATTATATCCTTTTTCTAAATTAAATGATTCTATTTTACCAGGATATAAGAACTATTATAATACATATATGAATATAGCCACTAATGGCTCAAGACCAATAACTAGAATACCGTAAATAGCGAGTAGAAATACTCGTTTTTATATATTTTTTTATTCATTTGTTATATAATGTATATAGATAAACTGGAAAAGGTGATATTATGAAATATAAAATTATGGATGGTAATGAGGCATGTAGCTATGTTTCATATTACTTTAGTGAATTAGCAGGAATTTATCCTATTACACCAGCTTCTCCTATGGCTGAGTATGTTGACAAATGGTCTATTGAAGGAAAAGAAAATTTTTTTGGTAATCCTGTTCAAGTAGTAGAAATGCAAAGTGAAGCGGGCGCTATAGGACTTGTACATGGGGCATTATTAAATGGAACTTTAGCTACTACTTATACGGCTAGTCAAGGATTATTGTTGATGATTCCTAACATGTATAAGATAGCAGGTGAGTTATTGCCATGTGTTATAAATGTTGCAGCAAGAAGTATTGCTACCCACGCTTTATCCATATTTGGAGATCATCAAGATATATATGCTACACGTATGACGGGGTTTGCTATTTTAGCATCATCCTCAGTCCAGCAGGCTCATGATTTAACGGCTATTAGTTATTTATCTACTATTAAAGGAAGTATTCCATTCCTTAACTTTTTTGATGGCTTTAGGACTAGTCATGAATTACAAAAAATAGAATTATTAGAAATGGATAAAGTAAAAGAATTAATAGATTTCAAAAAAATAGAGGAGTTTAGGAGCAAGGCTATAAGTAATAATGTTGTTACTAAAGGTACTAATCAAAATGATGATATATATTTTCAAATAGCTGAAGCTAGAAATAAATATTATGATGATTTACCTGATATTGTTAACAATTATATGAAAAAAATAAATAAATTGACAGGAAGAGATTATAAACCATTTAATTATTATGGAGATAAGAACGCAACGAAAGTAATTGTAGCTATGGGGTCAGTATGTGAGACTATCAAAGAAGTAATTGATGTAATGGTGGAAAATGGAGAACATGTAGGGTTAATTGAAGTACATTTATATCGTCCATTTAGTTCTAGTTATCTATTGAAAGTATTACCTAAGACTATAGAAAAAATAGCAGTTTTAGATCGTACTAAAGAGTCTGGTAGCAATGCACCTTTATATTTAGATGTAGTAGATGCGGTTAAACAACACAGGCCAAATGTTAAAATTATTGGTGGCAGATATGGTTTAGCTAGTAAAAATACTACATCTTATCAAATTAAAGCTGTTTATGATTTTCTTGACCAAGAAGATGCATATAATGGATTTACGATTGGTATTGTAGATGATGTCACTCACTTGAGTTTAGCTGATGCACCAATCAACGTAAAAAAACATGATTATGAAATGTTATTGTATGGTTTTGGTTCTGATGGCATGGTTAGTGCTTCTAAAGATATTATTAAAATAACGGGGGATAATGCTAAAGTATTTGTTCAAGGTTATTTCGAATATGATTCTAAAAAATCAGGTGGGGTTACGAAGTCTCATTTGCGATTTGATAAAGAAGGAATTAAGTCAACCTACTATGTTGAACATCCTAACTTAGTTGTATGTACCAAAGATAGCTATCTAAAAAAATTAAAAATGTTAGATAATATTGAAAACAATGGTATTTTCTTATTAAATACTAATTATGATAGTAAAGATGTTTTAAGTATTGTTAGTAATCATGACAAAAAAATTATCAAAGAAAGAAATATTAGATTCTACGTTGTTAATGCCAATAAAATTGCTAATGATGTTGGGCTAACTGGAAAAATTAATACAATTATGGAGACGGTTATCTTTAAAATATCTAGAATTATTCCATATGATTTCGCGGTATCAAAAATTAAAGAATCACTAAAGGTGATGTTTACCAATAAAGGTGAAGAAGTTATTAATAAAAACATGTTAGCAGTTGAAAGAGCGACTTTAACTTTAGAATTAGTAAATACTGTTGATATAAAGATTAATAAAGATAAGGAAGAAGAAAGAGATATATTTGATATTTTAGAGTCTAAAGAAGGTTATAGTCTTAAAGTAAGTGAATTAATGCAACATGTGGATGGTACTTTTGAAGGTGGTAAATCTAAACTAGAAAAACGTGATGTCAGTGAAAAATTACCTTGTTATAATAAAGACAATTGTATCATGTGTAATATGTGTTCATTTGTTTGCCCCCATGCAGTTATAAGGCCTTTCTTGTTGGACAATGAAGAAGTATCTTCTGCTCCTAAAAGTGTCCAAGATGATTTGTTGGATTCCAATATTCAAGATGACCTAAAATATACAGTTGGTGTAAGTATACCTGACTGTACTGGATGTGGTCTATGTAGCAAAATATGCCCAGGAAAGAAAGGCAATAAGGCTATTACAATGGTAGATACGGAAGAAGTTAAAACGATAGATAACATAAAAAAATATGAATACTTATTTAATGAAGTTAAAGAAAAGAAGCCACTTAATCTTAATACAATTAAAGGAAGCCAATTTGCAAGGAGTAAGTTTGAGTTCCATGGGGCTTGTGCTGGATGTGGTGAGACTCCATATTTAAAATTATTATCACAGTTATTTGGTAACGAATTAGTTATTGCTAATGCTACTGGATGCTCTTCAATATATGGGGGAGATATTCCTGGCACGCCTTATAGTGTTCCGTGGGCTAATTCCTTATTTGAAGATAATGCCGAATTTGGCCTAGGTATGGCTATTTCTGACCGTATTAGAAAAAATAAAATAAAAAGTATTATTGAAAAGAATGTAGCTTTAATTCCTAATGCTGATAAAGAAATATATGCTAGTTACTATAAGAGAATGGATTATGCTTCTAGTTGTTTATTATACGAAGTAATAGATAATAGTAAGATTCAAGAGTTAATTGATATGAAAGAGTTTATAAAACCTAAGTCATTTTGGATAGTAGGTGGTGATGGTTGGGCATATGATATCGGCTTTGGCGGATTAGACCATGTTTTATCTACTAAGGAAAATGTAAATATTTTAGTACTTGATACAGAAGTATATTCTAATACAGGAGGCCAGTCATCTAAATCAACACCTAAGGGAAGTGTTGCTAAATTTGCTAGTGGAGGTAAGCAAAATGCTAAAAAGGATTTAGCAAGAATTGCTTTATCTTATCCTCATGTATATGTTGCTACTATTTCACTAGGAGCTAATATGCAACAAGCTATTAATGCTCTAAATGAGGCCAAAAATTATAATGGCCCATCTATTGTAATCGCTTATGCTCCATGTATTGCTCAAGGTATATTAACAGGTATGTCATCTTCTATTGAAGAAGAGAAAAAAGCTACACAAGTAGGATATTTTCCAATCTTTAGGTATAATCCGCAAGATGGAAAGTTTAGTTTAGATAGTAAAGCTGATTTTGAAGGATATATGGACTTCTTAAACGGAGAGAATCGCTACAAAACATTGAAGAGAGTTAATCCAACTGTTTCTCAAGAACTGTTTGATGCAAATATGGCTGATGCTAAGAGAAGATATGAATACTATGAAAAATTGAGTAAAAATAATGAAAAAGAGTGATGGCAGTATTGCTATCGCTCTTTTACTTTGGTATTCGCAAAAAAATAGAGGTTGTCCCCCTGAGAACAACCTCTTAAAAAAGAATAAAAAGGGGTTGGCTAGTGTGATACTAGCGACCAATTCGCCAATTTCGAATTGGTGATTTCTATCATAATCGAAACCGATATTTTTGTCAATACATTTTTATAAAAAGTTATATTATGCTAAAAATGAGTGCCAAAAATTATCATTTTGTGGTATAATAAGCGACAAGGAAGTGGTGGTATGATTGATTTTAAAGAAGTAAAAGGAATTGGTCCTAAAACCGCATCTTTACTTAATAAAATTAATATTTATAATGTTGATGAATTGGTAATGCACTATCCTTTTCGTTATGATGTTTTGAAAAGAACAGATCTATCGAGCGAAAATGCCGATGATAGAGTAGTGATAGATGGAAAAGTGGAAAGTATTCCTATTGTTGTTAGATTTAGAGGGGGATTAAATAAACTTAATTTTCGCTTAGCTATTAATAAGGGAGTAGTTGGAGTATCCATTTTTAATAGAGCTTTTTTAAAACCTAATTTAGGTATTGGTACTAATGTTATTGTTATTGGAAAATATGATCGAGAAAAGAATATTATTAATGCTTCTGATGTTCGATTTGGATCATTATCTAATGAAGAGAAAATTGAACCGGTATATCATACCACTAGTGGATTAAACTCTAAGGCTTTAGCTACATATATTAATAATGCTTTATTAAAGTATGGGAATGATATTGTTGATTATATTCCTAAAAAATATATGGATATGTACCATTTTTCAAACAAAAAGACCGCTTTAAATATAGTCCATAATCCACCATCTTTTGAAAAGTTAAAAGAAGCGGCAATTAGATTAAAATATGAAGAATTATTTGAGTTTATGTTTAAAATAAATTATTTAAAAATGGAAAATTCTAGAAATCAATTGGGTATTTCTAGGGAGGGTAATATTGAGAAAATAGCAAAATTAATTGAAGAGCTTCCTTTTGAATTAACCAATGATCAAAAGAATGTTTTACAAGAGGTTATTAATGATTTAGAGAGTCCTAGAAGAATGAATCGCTTATTGCAAGGAGATGTTGGTAGTGGTAAAACGATAGTAGCAGTTCTTGCTATGGCATATAATAGTTTATGTGGTTATCAAAGTGCTTTGATGGCTCCAACAGAGATTTTAGCTACGCAACATTATAATAACATTAAGCAGTTATTAAAGAATACTAATATTAATATTGAATTATTAACAGGATCTGTGAATAAAAAAGATAAAAAGTTAATTTATGATGATTTAAAAAATGGCCAAATTGACATTATTATTGGTACCCATGCTTTGATTCAGGAAGAAGTTGAGTATGCTAATTTAGGTTTAGTTGTTACTGATGAGCAACATCGTTTTGGAGTAAATCAACGTGATAATTTAAAGAATAAGGGAATTAGACCAGATGTATTATATATGAGTGCTACTCCTATTCCTAGGACATATGCTTTAACGATTTATGGTGATATGGATGTATCTATTATTAAAGAAATGCCAAAAGGAAGAATTCCAGTAAAAACGTATGTAAAAAAAGAAGATGAAATGAAGGACGTACTAGAATTGATGTATGAGGAGTTAAAAGCTAATCATCAAATATATGTTATTGCTCCTTTGATTGAAGAAAGTGAAAATAGTGATTTAACTACAGTAACTAATCTAAAAGATAAAATGAATTTAGCGTTTGGTAGTAAGTATAAAATTGATATTGTTCATGGTAAAATGCGACCTGAGGCTAAGGAACTTATTATGCGTGAATTTCAAAAAAATGATATTAATATTTTGATAAGTACTACGGTAATCGAGGTCGGTGTGGATGTACCTAATGCTACAATGATAGTAATATTTGATGCTAACCGTTTTGGCTTGTCTACATTGCACCAGTTAAGAGGAAGAGTAGGAAGAAATAATTTAGAATCTAAGTGTATTTTAATCAGTAATAGTGACACTAAAAGATTGGAAATTATGTGTAAGACCCATGATGGTTTTGTGATTAGTGAGGAAGATTTTAAGTTAAGAGGTTCTGGCGATTTGTTTGGAACTAAGCAAAGTGGAGATATGAATTTTAAAATTGCTAATTTAAGATCTGATTATAAGATTTTATTACAAGCCAAGAACGATTCTATGGAGTATTTAAAGGATAAAAAGGCTGATGATGAACCTTTAAAAAAATTATTGATGTCATCAATTCAAACTAGTTAGAAAGTGTCAATTGAACAAAAAGAAAGAAAAATATTTTCTAAATCGATTGACTTTTGAGTAAGGAAATATTATGATTAAGATGCATGATGATAAATCATGTATGAAACGCACTTACGATTATATAATGTGAGTGTGGATTCAACCAAAACCCCCTGAAGGAGCCGAAAGGCTCCATTTTTGTTGGAATAATAAGGCATAGGGGCTATCTATATATGTATTAGGTACCCAAATAGGTACCCATTTCAATTTAAATTGTCGATAATGCTAATTATTTCATTCATTTGATTTTTAAATAGATGAGAATATGTGTTTAGTGTCTCATCTATTTTTGTATGACCTAGATATTTTGCAACTACATTTATACTTGCATTACTATTAATTAAAAGTGATGCACAACTATGTCTAAAATCATGGATTCTGATTTGTTTAACACCTGCTAACTTACAATTTCTATTCTTCCTATATCTTATTTTTCCATTAGTAATTGGATCACTATCTCCAAAGACAAAGTATTTATCATTAAAACCATAATATTTCTTTGAATATTCATATAAAGCTTTTAAATCATTCATTAAAACTTTTGGTATAGGAATATCTCTAATACTAGATTTTGTTTTAGGAGTAGTTAATAAATAAGGTTTTTGATTTTCTCCTTGTGTAGCGACTACATTTTTATTAACACTCAAATAATTATTTTTAAAATCAATATTATCCCAAGTAAGACCTCTTAATTCACCACGCCTTAATCCACAATAATAAAATGTTTCAAACATTGTTTTAAATAAAATATCATCTTCTACTGAAATAAATTTTTTAAATTCCTCGTAAGTGAAAAATAACATTTCTTTTGGCATTTCATTTGGATTAGTAAAGTTAGTCATTTTATTATAAGTTGCAGTAAAATTAAAGTTATACCATTTTGTAGCATAGTTTAATAATTCTTTAAAGAATTTGAATAGATGGTTTTTATTATTTGTACTAAAACCATAAGAATTAATTTCTTTTTTCCATTTTTCAAAGTGTTCAATATTAAAATCTTTCAATTTAATATCATCTAAACTATGAAAGTATCGCTCTCTATCTCTATAAGTTTTTAAAGTAGTAAATTTTACTTTATCTTCTTTGTAAGCATAGAAATTAGTGTATAAATCTTTAAATGTCATATTACGATCCTTATCAAATCTTTCACTATCTGAAACAAGAAAATCTCTTTCAGCTTTTAATGCTTCTGTTTTAGTGAAATATTTTTTAGATTTATATTTTCTTCTAGTACCATCTAAATTCTTTACATAGTCATAAAATATCCATTTTCTACCATCTTTTGTCCATTCAGATTTTTCTAATAGTTTAACTGCCATAAGATTCCTCCTTTAATTTTAAATTATTGTCTTCAAAGTCATCATCTAGAGGTTCCTTATATATAGCACTCCATAGTCTTTCTGTTGCTGTTCTTTTATATTCAATAAATAATCCTAATTTCGCTAAACTTTCTATATTATTTTTAAGTAATTTACCAAATACAGAAGGAGTAATAAATAAATTTAATTTACTAACCATTTCAGATACCGTAAAAGTAAATTCCTTTTTGTTTATGGCATATTTTAAAAGTTGCATTAGGTTTTCATTTAATGTTTCTTCGGTTTGTTCATCAATAGACAATATTAGTTTATTATCTCTTTTTAATGCTAAATCTAGACTAGGATAATCTCTACTTTCATATTTAAAGTAAAATGTTGATTTAATATTTTCATCTTGTTTTATAGATATTTTTCCATCAACACAAGTATCTATTGCTGTACTACCTAAAGATTTTCCTTTACGATTTAAATGATGAACTATAATAATAGTAACTTTATATCTATTACATAGATTTCTTAATTGTGGAAATATATTTTGACTCATATCTTGATAGTTATTTAAATCATAACTATTTCCAAAATTAATACCATTAAACATATCAATAAATACTAATTTACCATTATATTTTTCGTGAAAGTCTGATATTTCTTTTTCTACTTTTAAAATACTTAACATAGTCATATTATCTTCTGGAAAAGTATAAAAGAAATTATTATCGCTAAGATTACAGTTCATAAAATGAATTCTATTTATTGTTTCAGTAGGATTCATTTCTGTACTTAAATAAAGAACAGGTGTCTTTATAGTCTTAAAATTTAGAAAAGATATACCATTAGCAACAGAATTTGCTATTTGGAGAGCCATTGCTGATTTGCCAACTTTGGCTTCTCCAAGTAAACAATATAAACCATTTTCTCTAATCATATTTTCAATGATATAATTCATCTCGACAATACTACTTTTTAATTCTGTTATTGTTTTCATATAATTCCTTTCTATAAATTTTCTTTAGCCATTTTTTCTAAATAGTTGATATTTATTTTTAGCTTATTAACTACTTCAATCATTGGTAATCTGTTATTTGGGAGAATATAACCTTTTAGAGTAAGGTCGTTTTTTATTTCTCTCCTAAGTTTAACTGCGTTATTTTTACCTATTTCAGCAAGTTTCATTAAATCATTTAGATCACACCATTGCTTTGAAATAAGTTTTAAAGTTTCTCTAGCATCCATATTAAACTTTCCTCCTTCCATTTTAGACTCTAGATAATTAATTGATTATCTATGTATGGATTACCAACTAAAGAAAGAAATTATATGTGTGAGTTATACTCACAATTAAATAATATCATAAAAATTTAATCAAAGTCAATATATTTTGTAATCAAAACTCACAAAAATATTGTTGAATAATAAGTTTTATGTTAAAATTATATTGAGGTGTATATGTTTTTGAATGAAATAGCAAAAAAATATTTTGTATTAGCTAGTCAATATTACCACACATCAAAAATTTTATTAGAAACTATTATACAAAATGATAATTTAAGCATTGGAATAGGTTTTAGCGAAGAAGAAGCCTTGATTGATTTTAATAAAAAAGTAATTAAAAGTGATGTTTATATTTTTATACCAGCATTATTTAATAGTCTTCAAACAGTTGAATTGTTTATAAAAGGCTTGCTATTGCTAAATGGAAAAGAAATAGATTATAAGCACGAATTAGAAAATTCACTTTTAATATTAAAGGATATTTATGGTGATAAGTCAGGAATTTATAAATCAATAAAGAATTTTTATAATTTTCAAGAAGATGTGATAGGCAAATTTAAAATAATTAATCAAATAACAACAACGGAAGATTTATATGAAGCATTGCGATATCCAGAAAGTAAAAATAAAAAGAAATATGATTATAGTAATTTAAGATTTAATGGAAAATCTGGAGTAAATTTATTTGAAAAATTATTGGATAGATTGCAAAAAATTAATAAAAATGTATTACAAGAATTTAAAATAAAAGAGGTGTCATAATGAATGATAAAACTTTAGCAAGTGTAGTAAAGAAAGCTAGAGAAAAATTAGGTATCTCTCAAAGAGAATTATCAAGAAGAACAGGGATTGATAATAATACTGTTGCAAAAATTGAGAAAGGCGAAAGAAAGAAACCTAATGTATTATCTTTAAGAAAATTAAGTGCAGTATTAAGAATTGATATATCAAAATTAATGAAATTAGCTGAATATAATGAAGAAGAAATTAAAGCTGTAGCAAGTAATAATTATAATAGTTTTGCAATTCATACTGATAATGCACCTGTTATAATGATAGATGATATTATAGAAACTGAAGAAGAACAGTTGCAAATTAGAAGAATAATGAAAGAATTATTAGATGATTGTGATGTAAAAAAATTAAAAATTTTTGATAATTTTCAAGAAAAAGAAACGAAAAAAACAGAAAAATTAGTAGAAAAATATAAGAAAAAAATTGATAATGAGATAGATGATTATTCAAAATCAATAGAAAAACTAAGTAAATTAATAGATAAAAAATAATAAAAATATAATTAAAAATTGATAAAGTTACTTGTTGAAAAAGAAAAAATATTACAAGTTTTGTATAAAAATGACATGATGACAGATACATCTGCTATATAGTAGAGTATCTCGTGAATGTCATAATGTCATAAAGTTGGCTTAGCCAGCACAGGGAGCTTACTCCCGCAATTTACTTGGAGTGCCAAACCCTAATAATATTAAAAATAACGGAAAAAATAAGGAGTGAAAAAAATGACTGATTTAGAACAAAAGAAAAAAGCCAAAGAATTTGCTGAACGATGGAAAGGTAAAGGCTATGAAAAAGGAGAATCTCAAAAGTTTTGGATAGATTTACTTGAAAATGTATTAGGCGTTAGCAATGCAATCGATTTTATTCATTTTGAAGATACAGTTCATATTGATAAAGCAACAGGCTTTATTGATGGTTTTATTGATAAGACTAAAGTTCTAATTGAACAAAAATCAATTGATAAAGATTTAAGAAAAGCAATAAAACAATCTGATGGTTCTTTATTAAATCCTTTTCAACAAGCCAAAAGATATTCTTCAGAACTTTCATATGATAACAGGCCAAGATGGATAGTTACTTGTAATTTTAAATCATTCCTTGTATATGATATGAATAATCCAAATGGGGAACCAGAAGAAATCCTATTAAAAGATTTAGGAAAAGAATATTATAGACTATCATTTATAGTAGATGCTAAAAGCGAACATTTAAAAAAAGAAGAAGAATTATCATTTAAAGCTGGTGAATTAGTTGGCGTTTTATATGATGCTTTTTCTGACCAATATAATGATTTATCTAATGAAGAATCTCAAAAGTCTTTAAATGAACTATGTGTACGTTTAGTATTTTGTTTATATGCTGAAGATGCTGGATTATTTGGAAGAAAAAATGTGTTTCATGATTATTTAGCAAAATATGAAGATTTAGACTTAATGCGTAAAGCTCTTATAGAATTATTTAAAGTGCTAGATCAACCATTAGATAAAAGAGACCCTTATCTTGAAGATGATTTAAACCAATTTCCATATGTAAATGGCGGTTTGTTTTCTAATGAAAATATAGAAATACCAAGATTTACGGAAAAAATAAGAAATACTTTGCTTTCTAAAGCTTCTGATGATTTTGATTGGTCTGAGATATCTCCAACAATATTTGGAGCAGTTTTTGAATCAACTTTAAATCCTGAAACTCGTCGCTCTGGAGGTATGCACTACACATCTATCGAGAACATTCATAAAGTAATTGATCCTTTATTCTTAAATGACTTAAGGGAAGAATTAAATGATGCTTTAGCATATAAAAATGAAAAAACAAGAAATGAAGCACTTGATAAATTTCAAGAACATATTGGAAGTTTGACTTTTTTAGATCCTGCTTGTGGATCTGGTAATTTCTTAACAGAAACATATTTGTCTTTAAGAAGATTAGAAAATGAAGCAATTGCATCTAAACAAAAAGGAATGATGGCTTTAGATTTAGGAGATGTAGTAAAAGTATCTATTAACCAATTTTACGGTATAGAAATAAATGATTTCGCTGTTAAAGTAGCAACTACTGCACTGTGGATTGCTGAATCTCAAATGTTACAAGAAACTTCTAAATTATTATCTAAAGAATTAGATTTTTTACCATTAAAAAACTATACAAATATATATGAAGGAAATGCTTTAAGAGTTAATTGGAACGAAGTTATTCCAAATACTAAATGTGATTATATTATGGGAAATCCGCCTTTTGTAGGTAGTTCAATAAAATCAAAAGAAATATTGCAAAAAGAAGATAAACAAATAGTTTTTGGTGAAGATAAAGCTGGTAAGTTAGATTATGTTGCGTGTTGGTATAAAAAAGCTAATGATTATATAAATAAGACAAGAATTCAAGTTGCTTTTGTTTCTACTAATTCTGTAACTCAAGGAGAACAGGTTAAACCATTATGGGAAAATATCCTTAATAATACTTATATTAATTTTGCTTATAGGACGTTTAGATGGGATAGTGAAGCTAGCTTAAAAGCACATGTACATTGTGTAATTATCGGCTTTAGCAAAATTGAAAAAGAAGAAAAACTACTATATGATAATGGGATTGTTAAAAAAGTGAAACATATAAATGGATACTTAATAGGATATAAAGATTTTTATATAGAATCTAGGACACAGAATCCGGTTGGATTGCCAAAGCTAACACAAGGTAATAAGCCTTGGGATGATGGAGGATTGATATTAAGTTCAGAAGAAAAAGAATATCTTAATCAAAAGTATCCTATTCTAAAAAAATATATTAAAAAATACGTTGGAGCAAAAGAATTTATAAATAAAATTGATCGTTATTGTTTATGGTTTGTTGATGGTAATCCTTCTGAATATAGAAATATTCAAGAAATAAAATCACGTTTAGAAACAGTAGTAAAAAAAAGGTTGGAATCACCAACAGAAATTGTAAGAGAACAAGCAAATACTCCAATGTTATTTTCACAAATAAGGCAACCTAAAAAAAATTATATTCTTATTCCAGAAACGTCTAGTTCATCAAGAAAGTATATACCTATGGGATTTATGGATAAAGATATTATTGTTAGTAATTCAGTTATGACTGCGGAAACCGATGATGTATATTTGTTTGGAATTTTAGAATCTAATGTTCATATGGCCTGGGTAAAAACATTATGCGGTAGACTAAAAAGTGATTTTAGATATTCGCCAACTTTATATAATAGTTTTCCATGGCCTAATCCAACAAAAGATCAAAAAGAAAAAATAGAAAAAACAGCACAAGCAATTTTAGATGCTAGGTCAAAATATCCAAATAGTTCGCTAGCTGATTTATATGATGAATTAACAATGCCATCTGATTTAAGAAAAGCCCATCAGTTAAACGACGTTGCTGTAATGGAGGCTTATGGGTTTAATTGGAGAAAGATGACAGAATCAGACTGTGTTGCAGAATTAATGAAAATGTATCAATCATTGACTGAAAAAAATAAATAATTGAAATGAGGTGAAAGAATGTCAAAATGGTATGATAAGCCTACTAAACTTTTATCTATTGGTAAAGATATAGATTATGTAATGTGTATAGATGAAAATGGTAGTAGTAGTAATTTAACTTATGTATTAAAGCAAATATCAAATGAAAAAGAACTATCAGAAGATGATAAATATTTTACTATTACGGGTTGTATTTTTACAAAAAAACAATATTTAAATTCAAAAAAATTAATTAAAACACTTAAAAATAAATATTGGAATAATGGGGTGTTTTATGATACTAAATTAAACAAAGAAAAGGCAGTTTGTTTTCATTCTAGAGATATAAGAAAGCATGATAATTGCTTTAATGATAGTATTATTAATTATGATGAATTTATGGTAGATTTATCTAATACTATGAAAGACATTCAGTGCAAAATTATTTCAATTAGTATTAATTTATATGAATATTTAAAAAAAGGTTATACTCACAATGTTTATAATGTAGCTTTTGATTTCCTATTAGAAAGATATATTTATGAAACTGAAAATAAGAAAAAAGGGATAATTATGCTTGAAGCAAGAGGAAAAGATGAAGATAAAGAGTTACTTGAGCATATTAGTAAAGTTATTAATAAAACTGGTACTAAACAAATTAGTAATAGAGAGTTAAAATCTAAAATAAGTGGAGTATATTTTAATCCTAAATGGAATGAAGAATATAGTTCTACTTATGTTGGTTTAGAAATAACAGATTTATTTTCTTATCCTATTCATAAGTTTGTAAAAAGAAATACAAAAGATAAAGCATTCTTAATATTTGAAGATAAAATTGTTGGATATCCAAATTATAAAAACAAAGGAATAAAAACTTTTCCTTAAAAAAATAAGAACTGGATAAACCAGTTCTTACCGTCCGCGATACCACGAACCCCAAGCAAATTAATTTGCTTTTGACATAATTAATATAACAAAATATTATATATTTGTCAATAATTATGTCTTTATTAGTATATATAAAAATTAGATAAAATATGCTATTTGTCATTTAATAAATAGTTTTAAAAATTGAAAGTAGGTGCAGTATGAAAATATCCAGTATTAATATTGAAAATTCATTTACAAGATTTAGTGATGGACAAATAATTACAATTCCAAATAATAAAGAAACTAATTGTGTATTTATTTATGGTAAAAACGGAAGTGGTAAGAGTTCAATTTCTAAACTGTTTGCTTTAAACAATAAATGTATAGAGGGTAAAGATTATATCGATAATATTTTACAATTAAAAGCAAAACAAGCATCAAAAGAATTAAGTGTTAAAGTATATTATGATAATGAAACTTCAACTATTTTTAAGGCAAATAGTATTGATAATCCAGTTAAGATTCCTGTTTTTAATCAAGATTATATAGATGCTAAGATTACTTATCAAGAAGATTTTAAAAACAATAGATTTAGAGAAACCAATTTAAATTATAGTGTTGAATTAGAGTCTAAAACTAAATATTTAGAAAAATTACGAGAAGGAAAAGTAGAGCAAAAAAAGAAAGAAGAACTTGAAGAAAAAATTAAACAAAAAATAAAAGATAATATAGAAATTATAAAAAAAGATACATCAACAAAAGATAGTAATAAAAACTATGCCATGTTTACATTAGAAAATCTAAAAAGAATTGATATTCAAAAATTACCAAATATAAAAGAGTTAAATGACAAGAGATTAGAACATATAAAATACATTCAAAGCCTTAAAGATTTAAATGACTCTAATAAAATTTATTTTAATATAGAGTTTTTCAATTTATACTCAACAATAGAAAATGATATTAATACTATAAATAAATCTTTAACTTTTAGTGAAGATGAAGCCAAAACTGCTGCTTCAAGACTAATATTAGACAATATAGATGAAGAATTAAAAAAATGGAAATTGGCCGGAGTTTCTCATATAAAAAATGATGAATGTCCATTTTGTGGAGCAAATATTAAAGAAAATGAATTAGTTAATAAGTATAAAGATTATGTTAATAGTAAAATTAACAAAATGAAAATATATTTGACTAATGAAATTACTAAATTTCAATCATATAAAAATAATGTTGAAACAAATTTTAATTCTTATAAAACTAAAGCACAATATTTAGATACTATTTTTAAAACAGCTTTATGTCCAGAATTAGACTCCCTAAAAAATAAAACACTTACTTTATTAGAACAAATATTAAATGTATTATCAAAAAAGAGCTCAGATGAGTATTTGTTTGTTGATAGTAGTACGACTATAGAAAATATAAATATTAGTGAATTAGTAAATATAAAATCAATTTATGATTCCTTAATTTTGAAAATAAATGACATAAATAAAAAAGTTGACAGTTCAACAAATGATAAAACAAAAAGAAATGATGATTATTTCAAAAATATAGCATTGTTTTTAACTTATGATTCAATCAAAAGTGAAATAAATTTATTAATTGATTTTGAATCAAAAATTAAACAAATTGTTGAAGATTTAAAACCATTAAAATCCAATTATGAAAAAGAATTGCGTGAAAAAAATATTTTATTAAATAAAATGAATGCAATTTTAGATGATTTTAATATTAATAATTATAGAGTAGATGAAGAATTTGACTTATGCTTAAATGGTGAGAAAGTAAGCTTTAATGCCGACAAATTACTAAGTAATGGTGAGAAGAGTATTATTGCTTTTTCATTATTTATTGCTGAGTTAGAATTATATTATTCTGAAAATGATAAGCAAATTATTTTTATTGACGATCCAATATCTTCTGTTGATTATCCAAACTTGTATGGAATTTATAATTATATAAATAATTTAATAGAAGATAATTTAGATTCACAATTTTTTATCTTTTCTCATAATACAGTATTTATGAATTTGTTTAAATTTGATTATCCTAATAAAAAAGCAACATATTTCAAGATGATTGAAATAAATGGTAAAACTAAAATAATTAATGATAATGAAAATCTTGATTCAATTTATTTAGAAAAGTTAAAAGAAATTTTTAAAGTATATAAAACGGGAGTTATTACTAATAGTCAAAAATTATATATTCATAATTATTGTAGATATGTATTAGAAACTATTTCAAGGTTTGAGTATCCAATTAATGACAATGAATCAGCCTCATCTAGGTATTATTTAAAAAAAATTATTAGTAATATAGAAAATAAAATTTCTGATTATGAAATTTCTAAAGTAGCATTACAATCTCTAATGAAAATTGTTAATAAGGGTTCCCACGCAACAATCGATGAAGTACATGATGGTGAACATTTTGAAGATAATCATTACATAGATAGTTGTAAAGCTATTATTAAATTTATAAAAAAAGATTATAACGGGCAATTTGAATTGTTGTCTAATGATTATGATAAAATGAATCAATTAAATTAAAATGAACTAAGGGGTTGGGTATTCCCATATAAGAATTTCGTATGGGAGTAGAAATTCAGTGCTTGCTAGACAATAATAGTACTCTCATGCAAGGCATTCTGGCGATTTTGACAGAATCATAAATGTATGCTAAAATTTCATCGAATCTAGAAGAATCTTGTCTAAAATTGATGAAGGAGGATAAACTTTTAAAATTATTAATGTTTATAATAAGCTATCATTTTCAGACATGATAGCTTTTTGTATTTTAGAAAGGAGGATAGTTATGAATCCATTTTATATTGCATATGAATTGGATAGTGCTCGTAGATCTACTAACAATTTTTTTCTATTATTAAATGGTAGAAAAAATCCGTTTCAAGTATTTTGTGAGAAACAACTTGATGATATTCTTAAGCAAATTATATTTAATTAAGAAAGTGGGAAAATGAGTGAAAAATTCAATTTAAAAACACTATTTAGCAAATATGTTAGATAGTGTTTTTAGTTTTAATACAATTTTTCAATTTTTAATGGATTATTTTTTACAATTTTTAGGTTATATTTTATTCTTAATATTTTCTTTATTTCAGGAAGCAGTTTGTTTGTATTACAAACTATGTTAAATACATCAATTGCTGAATTAATATGATTTGTTAAAGGACAAGAAGATAGGCAATTTCGTATGTACCCATTTGCAAGATAAAATGCTACTGTTTCTGGCACGATAAATTCTTGTATATATTCACTATAATTATTGAAAAAAGGTAGCCATTTTCTTTCAAATTCTTCATCAGTTATATCTTTATCATCAATCATTATTATCACCATATATATCTTCTTTTAGAATAATTTCATCAGCAATACTTTTTAAACTATTCATTTTTTGAGTCCAAAGTAATGAATCTTTATCTTTTAATTCTTCAGTGATGGTTGTGTCATTGTTAATTAGTTGCTTCATTAAAAATTCAAGCTTTTCTGAAGCATTATTACTGACTGAAAAAAGATATTCATTAAGTTTTTCTTTCATCAGTAGTTCTTGATATAAAGCCTTTTTATATCGTTTTAAATAATTAAGTTTTAATAAACCGTATTTGTTTAATGGTTTATTTTCTTTTTCAGATAGTATAAGATTAGGT